>JBEKOZ010000492.1:0-4423 GCA_049521275.1 Bryobacteraceae bacterium
CAGCGTGCCGTCGCCATCCGGCGTGTTCTTCATCGTTTCGACAAAATACGCCAGGCACTTGATGTGATACTGATTCAACTTGGCGTAGCGGGCGATGGTCTCGGGATTCTCGGCGTGGTGCGAAATGCCGTGGAAGCCGTCGTGCACCCCGCTCTCCGGATAAGAGCGCGATGTCAGATCGCGCGCGTAGAGGACGGTGGAAACACGCGTGATGTCGGCTTGGAATGCCAGGCGTTGCAGATCGAAGTGCAGCTTCACGTGCTCATCGAAGGATTCGGGGACGCCGGCCGGGATCACCACGCCATCGGTGGAGATAGCGCCCGTGGCTTTCTTCGCGATGGCCAGACGCCGCTCCAGCTCTCGAATGTCGGTCTCATATTCATCCAGCTTCGAACGGTCGCTCGGATCCAAGTCGCGCTTAAAGCTTGCGAGCTTCAATGTGATGGAATCGAGAATGCTGCGGTCCTGCTCGCGCCGCGCCGCGCGATCTGCGGTGTTTCCGCCCGCCCCGAACAAGCGCTCAAAAGCAACTTGCGGATCCAGTTCCATGGGCAGCGGCTGCGTGGGAGTGGACCAGGAAATGGTGTTGGAATAAGTGCAGCTATAGCCTTCGCCGCAGTTGCTCGAATTCGCACCCGGATCCTCGAGCGCCAGTTGCAGCGACGGCAGCAGCGATCCCTGCCCCACATGCTGGGCGATGATCTGATCGATGGTGGTTCCATCATAGATGTCCGCTCCGGTGGTCTTCTTCGGCTTGTTGGCGCACAGGAACGCGGCCGCCACCCAGTGATCCGCGCCGGTTTGTCCGGGAGGCGGCTCGGCCGATTTGGACCACAGGCCGCTCGTAATCACGGTGTGTTCGCGAAACGGCTCCAGCGGCTCAAAGATCATCGGGTACTTGAAATCTTTCGCACCCACTTCCCGTTTCGGCTCGCCCGGGCCGCCCGCTTCGGGCACCCACCAACCTGGCGCCGCGCCGTGTGGAACGAAGATGCCGGTGAACCGAGTCTTGGGGTTGGCAGCCGTCTTGCTGATCGGAGTCTGCGCAGGCAGCATGGAATCGAGCAGCGGCAGCGCCAGCGCAACGCCGGCTCCGCGCAGCAGCGTGCGACGAGATATGTGCTTCTTGGTAATAAACATTTTTATGAAACCTTCCCCTACCGTCGCGGTTCTGAACCGCGCGCATCAGCCAGCGGCCCTCGTCCGTTGGAGGTAACCTGCTCTTTTTGATTCACCTGGAACGGCTCGCTTTTCACAATGCCTACTATCAGTGATGAAAACCGATAGCCCTTCGACTCGGAATCCCGGACTATAGATCGAATCAGCGGCATGTCGTAATATTCGGTCCCCCGGCCCATTCCGTAAATAAACAGGTTTTCCGTAACCACGCGCACGAACTGCGGCGAGTATTTGAGCAGCGCCTCCCGCAGGCCCTTTACGCCGTCCAGCTTAGAGCCATCCACCAGCATGCCGGATGCATCGATGGGCGTCCCGTTCTCCGCGGTCCGCCAGGTGCCAACGGCATCGAAATTCTCCATCGACAGACCAATGGGGTCCATGATCCTGTGGCACGTCGAGCAGGGCGCATTCTTGCGATGGATTTCCAACTGCTGCCTGGCTGTGGGCCTGGCGCCGCCATGCACAGCCGCGCCCTGATCCTTGAGCGCAGGAATGTTGGGCGGCGGATCGGGCGGGCTAACGCCCAGGAAAATCTTCATCATCGCTTTGCCGCGGACGGTGGGAGTGGTGCGCTGGGGATAAGACGAAATCGTTTCTATCGCGGCCTTCCCGAGCAGCCCCCGGCGGACATCGAACTCCGGGGTTAAATCGACGCGCCTAAAATCGCTGCCGTACACGCCAGTGATTCCGTAGTGCTTGGCGAGGCGTTCGTTGAGGTACGTGTATTTGGCATCCAATAGATCGGTTACGCTGCGGTCTTCATGCACCACGCTTCCGACAAACAGCTCGGTTTCCTTGCGCATCGCGAGACGCAGATTGTCGTCGAAGTCGGGGAACAGAGAAACCGTCGGCGCCCAGGTCTGCAGTGCGCGCAGGTTCAGCCATTGTCCGGTGAAATTAATCACCAACCGATCGGCCCGCGGATCCGCCAGCATACGCCGCACCTGCGCCTCCAGCACAGCAGGTTCATGCAGCTTGTTCTTCCCCGCCACGTCGATCAGCTCGTCATCGGGGATGCTGCTCCACAAAAAGAACGACAGCCGCGAGGCCAGCTCCAGATCGCTGATGTGATAGTTTTGGCCGGCCGCCAGCTTCTCCGGCTCGGATTCCTTGCGGAACACAAACTCGGGATCGGCTAAGATGCGCTGCAGCGCGCGTTCAATGCCGGTGTCGAAGCTTCCATCGTTACGGCCCTGCTGATAGAACGTCATCAGCGTCTCGGTATCTTGCGGCGTCACGGGACGGCGAAACGCATGGCGCGCCAGAGCATCCACGATTTTCTTCGCGCAGGCCGTCTCCTCGGATGCATTGGCGGGATGGCAAACAAAAATCTTCTTGGCGCTGGGTGAATCGTTCGCACCGGCCGGCTTGAACGGGCCCAAAATCTCCATCTTCCCTACATGCGGATAAAACTTGAAGCCCGGCAGACCGCCCGTCTCGATGGTGCTTCTCAAGAAATGTTCGTCCAGATCCTGGCTCGGCGCAAGCTGCGTAGAGAGGAAGGTGACGCCCACCGTGTGGGGACCGGCCTTCACCTGGAAATGAACTTCCGCCGTGCCGAAATGGACCGCCTTGCCCTGCGCCACTTCCTTGTCCCAATCGTATAAGTGGACGCGCTGGCCGTCGACGATCAGCTCCAGCTTCTCCCCAGTAATCTCGCCGAACGCCCGATTACCGTCCATCAATCCCTTGTTAATCGGGAACACCTTGAAGACGTAATCGCCGCCGGCCGGGAATTCATGCTGCACCACCAAACCGCCGCGAGTGCCGAAGGGCAGCCCTTCAATGTGATAATCCTGCGTGGTGTCGGCCGCTACGCGATAACTTGCGAGCGCGGGCTCGCTGACGTCTCCCATGGCGATACGGCTGATCTTGGCCGCGGCCGTGGTGTAGCCTTCGAGCAAGGCAGGCGACAAGGCTAAGGCACCGGCGATGTTGTCGAACCCGCGCGTCGAATCATCGGAAGGCAGATACTTGGTCGGATCGATATCCAGCGCCAGCATGTCGTGGATCACGTTCGCATATTCGGTGCGATTCATGCGGTGCAGACCGGGCGGGGGCAGGTGGGTGGAGGCGTTCTTGTCCAGTTCGCCTTCGAGCCACGTGACCATGGATTCGTAGGTGGCCCAGGCGGGCCTCGGCATCCCGGATGGCGGCATCATGCCGGAGCGCAGCTTTCGCACCACCAGTTCCCATTTCTCGGCGTGATCGGCGACGTGCGCCGTGTCCAGCTTGTCCAGCTCCAAGCCGCCGGTCTTCAGCTTCTGGTTATGACAGGTGACACAGTACTGATTGAGGAGGGCGCGTTCCGACGCCGAGTCCGTCACTTGAGCCGGGGCACTTTGGGGTGCAGGGGAGGCCTGTGGACTTGCCGTCTGGGCAGCGAGCAGAAAACCTAGAGCTGCCATGCAACCCGAAGCTTGGCGTATCGTCATGGATCTTTCCGCGCCTATGGGGCCTTGGTCAGAATACCGCCCATCCTACTGATATTGCAATTGTTCCTTTGCGGACCCAAAATCAGCCCGATTCCGGCGCTGTAAGCAATGACGAACTCATTCATTCTATTGTTACTCCGCCTGGCAGCTAACTGCTGGATTAGTTGGACAGCCAGTATTTCGGCAGGTTCGGTTTCGTGGCACGGAGGATCTCTAGAACGGCTTGACGGTCGCTGGGCGAAATACCGGCGAAGGTTTTGCTTTTGTCTTGGCCGGTCAGGATGTCGTAGAGCCGCCGGTAGATTCGCTCTTGCACCACATCGGGCATCCCATCGAACGCCGGGCTGTAGATCAAATAAGACAATGGATAGCGGAACAGGCGCTTCTGAAGATCGAAGTCGCGCAAGGACCGGCCTTTCGGATCCCGCGGCCCCCTCGCGGCGAACGTTTTGGTAAACGTCGAGACGCCCTGGACGGGTTCTTTTAGCGGCTCCTCATCCACGAAGAGCATATAGCCAACAGTTTCCTCGATCTCGGGGTTGATGCGATCCCGCGCGGCGTCGTCCAGCTTGCCTTTACCCTCGCGCTGTGCGATGCGCGCGTCCCATCCGATGCGCGTCATCAGGTTGATCATGCGCGTCTGATGCTCCAAGGTCATCAGCGCGACGATATCGCTGGTGGGCGCCAGGTACCGGGCAGTGTTGAACCGGTCTTCCAGACTGGTGACGTTTTGCGTTCCTTCTTTCAACGCACGCCCCGGATTCAGCGGATCGGTCAGCTCCGGATTATTTCCCAAATGTACCTCGGAC
>JBEKOZ010000493.1:0-4409 GCA_049521275.1 Bryobacteraceae bacterium
CAGCTTGTGCGGCTTTAGCGTCGTCGCCTTCCCAGAGTTGAATCCAGGAGCGATTCACAAACGGGCCAAAATCGCAGATCTCGAGTGCCTGCATGCCGCCTTCGTTCATCCACAGCAGGCGACCCTCCAGGTCAAGAATCTTGATGCAATCCCGGCTACAGGCAATAAGGCGGCGCTGGAACTCCTCGGCGTCCCGTAGCGCCTTTTCGGCCGTTTTTCGCTCCGTAATGCCTTCGAAGAGCGCCATGTTCAATTGCCGCCGGGAGTCAATGGAATGCGAGCAATTTTAGACTGCAGCGCCGCGGTCGGCGTCTGCAACCTCTCCCGCCGGACCCGCTTCCTTCGTCCCGTGGCCATGATCTCAAGACGATACCGGTATCCCTGAGGTCACACCCGCAATGTCTTTTTTATCGTCGCGCTTGCTGCGTCTCCCCGGAAGCCATAGGAATCTTAGGAAGTTATAAGGTTTTGTCAAGAGAGTGTCTCCGCGACAATCTCATTGCTCTATCTAACTTAATATTGCTGACCTTCAACCGCGCGTAGACTGACTTTGGCGGCAGCCGCCCTTTCGGGCGGCCTCTTTCTTGTCGCCAAACGCTTGCTCGCACTGCTCCGAGCAACTACACCGCCTGGCGAACAGCAGCATCCGCAGCTTGCGCCAACTGCATCAGGTAATTGGTGAACGACGTCGGCTGGCCGATGAAAAGCCCGTCGGCGATGAACGAGTTGATAGTTGCCACCGCGCCGCCCTGCGCGTCAGAAAGCGGGCGAAGGACCGCAACCCAAGGCAGATTGGCGTTGATAAACGCGCACGGCACGGGAAAGATCAAGTTCGTCTGGAGCAGAGGGTTTGGCGCGGTCATTCCGTTGTTGACGGGAACCGACACATTGAAATCCGGGAACGTTAGCCCGCTGATCGGATCGGTGAACGGCGCGACCGGCCCTTGCACCCCATTCCCCGCAAAGTCCACCCATTCCAGGAAGTGGCAGATTTCGTCTCCGCCGATTCCCAGAGTAATCTGCAAAACCTGCGGACTTGTGACCTTTTGGCTTAAGGCGGCATACAGGCTCAAACCACCCTGCTCAATATAGCCGAAGTGAAACGCCGCGGTATTCGCGATGGCCTGGACGTTGGCCGGCGGCACGCCGTTCACCAGCGGAGCAATGTCCGTGGTTGTTAAGGGAATCGCTTTGTACTGGCCGCTGGACAACTGCGGAAGCGCCTGTGGGTATGGGGCTCCACCGAGATCAGGGTTCGTCGTGCTGCGATACCGGGTGAACCAGCTGGTGTCCACACTGAGTTGCGTGAGGTTGGTGAGCCGGCCGAGTGTCGGCGTCGGGGATAGCGGGCTGCTCGGCAACGTGCGGTATTGATCGAGGTTTATGGGCAGCGCGCCAATCGACTGAAGGTATGCATTCAGGAAGGCCGCATGGCTCTGCTCGTCGCTGGTATTGCTGGAGACGTATTGCGGGCCATCGCCGTCGAGCTGCATGAAGGCCGCCTGATAGCTGTTCATCGGCGTGAACGACGCGGTTGTCTCCACCGGGAGTTGGCCGGGGGTGAGCCCGCCGAGCTCCGCATACTGCTGCCATAGGTCGGCTTCAATTAACTCAGCCGCGGCTACAAACCTGAGAATGGCGATGTCTCCCACAGTAGGGGGAATCGTCGCTTGCTGGCCCGAGGCGGATCGACTCGCGAGAAGTCCCGCTCCGACCGTTGCCGTACCCCCGAGCAGGGCTTTCTTCATAAACGAGCGTCGGTTCGCCGACCTTATTGACTTGTCTGCACCTGGATCTTTCAAGATCGTTTCTCCTTCTTGCCATATTTGGCACGGCGCGATATCGAAGTATGAGCGCCACCGCCAGAGTAGCCGAATAAATTTGGAATTCTGTTGAAAGCGGCAAGGATTTTACATTAAATTTGCCATGGCGAAATCTGCTGGCGACATAGGCCTTCCACGTCAGCATCAGTCAGGCAATTAGGTATGCTTTTAATCCAGCTGGCCAAATGACCAATCAGGACTCCTGATTTGACTTTCTGCCCGATTTAACCATGAGACACACGATCTTTAGTATAACCCTGACGACCGACCGTCCAATTTTTTGCTCAGCGGTGATGTACGGAATCTGGAAGCAGGAATGCAAGAAAATGTATTCTTCGCTCCCGCTGCGTGTTGTGCCGATGACATATTTACATCGACCGTAATATCGGTTTAATCTATAAACATGCCATTAACGCGGCCGGGTTGCCGTGAATGTATCAAGTTTATCACGGGATTAACTTCGGTCTCGTCTCAAAATATTCCACATCATTGGGGTCTTACTTTGAAACATAATGTTATTTCTATTTTCGTCAGTTTCCTGCTCGCTGTCATGATGATCTGGGCACAGGCGGAGACAGGTCAAATTACCGGGATAGTGCTCGATACCACCGGCGCCGTGATTCCGAGTGCCTCGGTGGTGCTCCGGAATACGGACACCGGAGGTCATCCGAACCAGCGTCACATCGGACCAAGGTTCGTATACCATCACGAACATTCAGCCGGGGAACTATGAGGTCACCGTCACAGCCCAGGGCTTCACCACGTTGAAGAAAAACGCGGTTTTGGGCTGTCTATTGTGCCGATACCGAAGAAGCGGCTCAGCGGTTGGCGTCGTCCATGCAACTCGCCTTCGTGCGTCTTCGTACCGGGCGCCCCGGCCGTTTGCCGAGCCCCGATGTTGCGATGAAGCACGTGTTTGCCGGGAGGAAGCCGTGGTCGCCGACTTTTATAAACATCTCGCGATCGTGGGTACACCAGAACAGGTCCGCGCCCGCATCGAGGAACTCGCCTACACGACCCAAGCCGACGAGATTATGATCGCGACCCAGGCCTTCGATCCCGGCGCGCGTATCCGCTCGTACGAACTCATCGCGCGCACCTTCAACTTGCAGCTAAGCTCTGATTGAGCTCGTAAGGGTCTAACGATCCTAAACTGTATGGAAGCGCTCGGCAAATGACCCCATTCAGCCTGGGCCGCGCCGAAACTCTTCACTGGTGAAGCATCGATGCGCGGCGTGATGTCATGAGGAGGACGGCATTCTCCGAAGTTCGGATCTCAGAAGCTGAACTCCCGGCAAAGCATTTGCCAGATATGTAGCATTAACGGCAACCTGCCGTCTAGGGAGGTCGGACGGTCGCTCAGGTAACTCTCGTAGAAAAGGGAGATTGATTTACCTCCCTTGCTGACTCTCCAACGCTCTCAGTAGCCTACAGGTACCAGTCCGGCAACCGCGTGTAAACGCGGGTTACAAAGAGTCCACCCGCGACGATTGCGCTGGGGGCTTCCCCGGCATCCGCGACGGAAGTGGCGACTAGCTGTCCGTTGACCACGGCTGCCCCGGTGATGACGAAGTCATCCAGGGATGTCGTCACGATGCCACTCGCCTGCGTGAGAATCCGGCTGATCTGGCCGGTACCGTTGCAGTTCACCGTGTATGTTCCTACCTGCGTCCCGGTGACGATCTTTCTTGCGCCTGTCGTCGATCCAGCCTCGGGCTCGTTGGTGAGAAAGGTTCCCGTCATATTGCCATTTCCGTCATAGCTCCTTGTCCCTAGCGCGATAGCAATGCCCGCGCCATAGTTGGTGACAATCGCATAGTTGCCCTGAAGGCTTGCCAGGGTGTAGCACTGCCGGGGCGCCTGGGCATTCGCGACGGAAGCGCCGAAGAAGCCGGCAAAAAGTAACACTGACAAAAGATTTTTCCTGGTGAACATGTTTCTCTCCTTGAATTTGTTTTCCGCAGGGCGCGGCGCCCGTCATCAGATACATTCGGAAACGGAGGACCAAACGGCTAGCTTGACCGACAGATTATGGGAAAATTCTTCTGATGCCGGGATCTCCGTCCGTTTCTGCGTTGCTGATCGCTTGGGGACAAGGCGAGCCTGGGGCGCTCGAACAGCTCACGCCACAGGTCTACGGAGAACTACATAGGCTCGCCCGATCCTATCTGCGCCGGGGCGGTTCCGGCCAGTCCTTACAGCCGACGGCGCTAATCAATGAAGCTTTTCTGCGATTGCTCGATCAATCGCAGCCGGTCGAATGGGAGAGCAGGGCGCACTTTTTTGGCATCGCGGCCCGGCTGATGCGTATGATCTTGGTCGATCGCGCCCGCGCCCGCCGTGCTGCCAAGCGAGGCGGCGCAGTGGCCGCTATCACCCTGACCGATTGCATGGCCGTTTCTCCCGGCCGCGCGCCGGATGTGCTGGAAGTCAACGAGGGGCTAGACCGCTTGGCGGAGGTCGATGAACGCAAAGCCAAGGTGATCGAGTTGCGTTACTTCGGGGGCATGGACCGCGAAGAGGTCGCCACTGCACTCGGTTTAACAGTTGCCACGGTGAAACGAGACCTGCGGCTCGGCGAGGCGT
>JBEKOZ010000494.1:0-4408 GCA_049521275.1 Bryobacteraceae bacterium
GCAGCGGTAGAGCTTCATCCACCTCCACCGACCCCGTATTTCCCGCTCGTTCAAACGCCGGATAAACCTTCCCGGCGTGCAGCGTCAGATACTGGCCCAAAACCTCCTGCTCGTAGAACCGCGCATCGTAGCTGCTCTTCAGCCGGGAGTAATAATCCGGAACCTTGCCGAGCAGGAACCGGTTCTCGAACGGCTTCGCGACCACGGTTTCATACCCCTCCACCTGCCGCGCCACGAACCGCTCATAAACCCAGTCGTACCCCTTGGGCGTCCACACCGCGAACCCGCACAACCGCGTAGCCTTGGGATCCCGCAGCCGCCCTTCCAGGCGCAGCCACGCCTGCTCCTGCGTGTACGTCAGCTCATCCAAGCCGAACCAGGCCAGATTGCTCCCGCGCAGCCGCTCGAACTCCTCCACCGAGCGAAACAAAATCTTCGACCGCGTCTCGCGCATCACCAGGAAATTTTCCGCGCGATTAAAGTCATACGGGATGCGATTACGGTCCAACACCTCGAGAAGTGCTGCCTGCGTCGCATCCCGCAGCATCGGGTATGTCGGGGCCCCTAGTAAGCCCGTCCTGCCCGGATTCAAATAACTGAGCTTGATCGCCTCCTGGCACAACGCCTGGCTTTTCCCCGACCCGATCGGCCCCGAAAACCCCTTAAACCGCGCCTTCGAATCGTGAAACCTCTGTTGCGTCGCCAGCGGGCTGTAAATTATATGTCGATCAGCGGCTCCTCGATCCAGGTCACCTTGATGTCCCCCTTCGGCTCGTCCGTCATCGCCTTCGACAACTGAATCAGCTTGATGTAATCCCCCAGGGTCGCCTTCATATCCTTCGCCAATTTGTTCTCCACCTTGATAAGAAGCTGCTCCACCGCCATTGCCCGAGTCTTCGGCTCCGTCTTTTTTACCGGCGCGGCCCGCTTCTTCGGCGGTGCCGTCATTTTTTTTTCTGCCATATTCCCTCACGCCACGAACTATAACGACAGCAAGTCAAGGCACACCCGTCCCCACACCGTCAAACAACTGAATAAAAAGGAATTACAATCTCACAGCACGACGTGACGTCACAGCGGTCTTCCGAGCCGTGACCGCAGGGAGCGGTTTCCGTCGTTGCCACAAAAATGCGGAAATGCGGAAATGCGGGACAGTACACTCAAACACAGTTTCCGAGGCGCGAGGAAAATGGTGATTGAGTGTACTGTCCCACATTCCCCGCATTCCGCATCCCGAAATCAACGCGTTACCCCCTATTTTCAGGGGAGTGGTCTGCGTCGTGCCACCGAACCGCCATGCGTCAGCATGCGGACCGTGTTTACTTCCCGCAGGACCCGCCCGGATCTTCCTCCACCAGCAAGTGCCGACCCCGCGGCGCGAACCATGTCGAGTAAGGAATATCCAGAACCCTCGATAGCTTCATCTGCGGGCTGGTAACCAGGTAATACTTCGGTTTGACATGAGGCAGAGAACGAAAAAAATAGTAATCGACAGGCGTGTCGCGCGCAGGCAGGTTCTCTGGAAGGACAAAATGATCGCTGTGTTGACGCTCCGTCCACAAATCGTACTCGTAGCCGCCCATAATGCATTCCCGCGCGATCCCGCTGCGGGTCAACTGGTCCGTCGCGTTCGCGCGCGCCTCCCATAACCGGAACGCATCGTGGGTCGTCGAAACCGCATAAGCTCCCATAACCAGAACTGCGGCCCACGAAAAAGCGGCGACCCGCTCGCCAGGAAGCCGTTCCGCCACGGCAACGATCCCAATCGCGCCCATCGCCACCAGCGGCAGTAAATAGCGGTCGGTGAAAAACGTATCCAGCGACCGAACCACCACGATAGTCAGATAAGCAATGGAATAAGGCAGCACCACCCACCAGAAGATTTCCAGCCGTCCGTTGGAATTCCAGGTGCGACGCAGCCTGATCAAGGTGATCGCCGCGAATAGCATTACGATCCATACCAAAGTTCCGATCACATAACGGATCGGTTCCGTCAGGATCACCGGCCGGTCCCCAACAATGACCTCGTTCGGAAACAACAGGCCGATGGTCGTTACGATATTGCCCGTCCAGGGAGCCCGAAGCAGACGCGGGAAGCCTAAGCCTGCGGCCGCGACGAATCCGATCGCGCCCAGCAAAACAAACGCCGCTCCGCGCCATGCCGACCGTGCTCCCAACAGGTAAAGGAGCGCCGGCAGGCAAAACAGCGCAATGGTCAGCGACATGGCGATCACATGGAAGATCGTGGACTGAATCTCACGCATGGTCTGCGGTATCCGCATGGGAACCTGGTAAGTGAACGGCTGCGAATAGAGCCAATGTAAACAAATAGCGATCGCCAAGGCGGTTAGCGCCAGCATCCCCAGGGATGTGGCGGCCAGCAGGCGGTCTTTCCGCCGCAGGAAGCCGAACGCGGCAATCATCAGCAGCGGCGCGCCCCAGAAATTCTGGCGTATGGCCCCAGCCAGGACTCCGGCGATCGCCGCCCCGCCCAGCCACAGCGCGGCATAATCCCGTCTTGCCGACTCGGCCGCGCGCAGGGCGCAGTAAACGGTCAATAAGAATAGAAACAACCCCGAAACATCCGTCATGAATACGGTTGCCAGGGGAACAAACAACGGGGACAACACCAATCCGAGACTCGCCAATGCCGACGACCACCGGGAGAGACCAATCCAACTGGCGATCAAGTACATCAGCACCGCGCAGCCGGCATCGATCGGCATCATCGAAGCGCGTAGCGCCGAGAAGGAAAACCCGAACAGCTTGACCACGGCCATCCCCCAGAAAGCATGAGGACCGACCATGGCGAGCCCCCATCCGTCGTAATGCAAGCCGCCCGTTTCAGCCCAAACTTTCGCCATCCGGGTATATTGCCAATCGTCGTTAGCCCCTATTTCCACGAAGGGCTTCGTGAGGAGGAAAATAATCGGAATCGCTAAAATGCAGATCGCCAGCGGTCCAAAGCGGAGAGCGGCCCGCATCTCACTGCCGGGCGCTCAACTCAAAAACCTGCCTCGGCTTCAGCAGCGATGCCGCCGGCTTGGTCATCGCGCCCTCTTTCAAGGCGAACAATTGATTCCGGTTCGCCACGAACAGCACTCCATTCGCGGGCACCGGAGTCGAGTACACCGAACTCCCCATGTTGTAGGAGCCGACCACCACTTTTTCCTTGCCCGTCTTCAGCACCGCGATGTCGCCGTCTTCATCGCCTAGATAGAGGTAATCGCCGATGATCATGGGCGATCCCCACACCGCGGCCAGCATGTCATGCACCCAGTATTCCTTGCCCGTCGCCGCGTCTAAACAGTGTAAAAATCCGCTGAAATCCGAGTAATAAAGCAACCCGTCCTTCAATGCTCCGGTCGACACGCTGCGCCGGATATTGTCGAACTGCCAGATCTTGCCCGACTGGGTAATATCGCCGCGCTTGGTCGCGTCGATCGCGTACAAATGCCCCACGCCTTCCCCATGCTCCGGGTCCTGTCCATTGGCGATATAAACCTTGTTGTCGTAAATCACCGGCGTCGAGATCACTTCGTTGCGCGTCTTCGGCCATACCGAATCCTTGGGATTCATATCGAACTCCCAGAGCCTTTTCCCCGTCGCCGCTTCATAGCCGCGCACATACCCATCGCCTTGACCGATCACGACCTGGACCACGTCACCGACCTTCCCGACGGCGGGCGAGGACCATTGCCCGTGCAGAATTTTGTCGTGAACCGAGTTGTCTTCCCACACCAGTTTGCCGGTCTTTTTATTGACCGCGATAATCGCCGGAGCATTGGGGGAGGGGATATGGACATGGCTCTCATCCTGGCCATTGGAGGTGCTCACAAACAGCAGATCGCCGTAGGTGACCGGCGACGAATTGGACATGTTATGCGGCTGCGAGCCGACTTCTTCCATCATGTCGAACTTCCAGTTGACCTTGGCGTGCGTGCCGTCGCCATGGGTATCGAGACACATGATTTCGCAGCGATTGGTGACGTAATAAAGCTTGTCGCCCTCAACCAGCGGCGACGAACAAACGCCTTGAAAAGGCCAGTCGTTGGCGCGCCCCGACGCTAGTTTCGCATTGGCCTGCTGCCATAAAAACTGGCCGTCCGATTCGCGAAACGCCATCAATACACCGCGATCGCCGGGCTCTTTCGGATCGCGAACCAGCTCATTGTTCGTACCGACATAGACTTGTCCGCCGGAGACCACCGGATTGCCGTAGCTTTGCGATCCGAGTTGCGCCACCCACTTTACATTTTTGCCGGTTTTCACATCCCAACTGGTCAGGACGTGCTGGGACGAGACCATGTTGCGATCCGGCGTGCCTCCCCACATGGGCCAATCGCCGATACCGGGATCTGACGCAATTAAACAAGTGACTACTGCAATAAAAATCAATAGAACGCGC
>JBEKOZ010000495.1:0-5927 GCA_049521275.1 Bryobacteraceae bacterium
GAAATGTTTCTGACTCCAGTAAAGCGGATTGACTCGGGCGGCCTGAACCTGAAGGAACAGGTGGTTTCGATCAACCGCGTCACCAAAGTCGTCAAGGGCGGCAAGAACCTGAGCTTTTCGGCGCTGGTCGTGGTGGGGGACCCGGGCGCGAAGATCGTCGGATTCGGCACCGGGAAGGCGAAGGAAGTGCCGGCGGCGATCAAGAAGGGCATCGAGGCGGCGAAGAAGAATCTGCGCAAGGTGAACGTGCTGGCGACGACCATTCAACACGTCGTGCTGGGCGAGTTCGGCAGCGGACGGGTGCTGCTGAAGCCGGCTCCGGATGGAACGGGCGTGATCGCGGGAGGCGCGGTGCGCGCGGTGATCACGGCGGTGGGGATTCCGAATGTGCTGACGAAGTCGCTGGGGTCGCACAATCCGCACAACGTGGTGAAAGCGACCATCGACGCGCTCGAACAGTTGCGCGACAAAGGCGAGGTCGCGGATCTGCGCGGCCTGGCGCTCGATAAAATATAAGGTTGGATACTATGCCGGGCGACACTAAGATGAAGAGCATCAAAATCAAGTTGATAAAAAGCACGATCTGCACGCCGGACAAGCACAAAGTGATGGTGCGGGCGCTGGGTCTGAGGACGTTGAACCGGACGGTGACCAAGCCCGACACGCCGGCGTTCCGGGGCATGGTCAAAAAAATTCCGCACCTGTTAGCCATTGTAGAAGAGTAATTTATGAATCTGAGCCAGTTAAAACCGCCCGCGGGACAGAAACAGAAGAAGCAGCGCATCGGCCAGGGCATGGGCTCGGGCCGGGGAAAGTATTCCGGGCGCGGAGCCAAGGGCGCGAAGTCGATCTCGGGCTACTCGCGCATGCGCGGCTTTGAAGGCGGGCAGATGCCTCTGCATCGCCGTTTGCCGAAGCGCGGCTTCACCAACATTTTCCGCAAGGAATATGCGATTGTGAACGTGGCGGCGCTGGAGGCTCTGGAAGGCAATTCGTTCGATCCGGGCGCGCTGCTCGAAGCGGGTGTGATCCACAAGCTGAAGCACGGCTTGAAGATTCTGGGCTCGGGCGAACTGAAAAAGAAGATTACCGTGAAAGCGCACGTCTTTTCCAAGTCGGCGCTGGACAAGATTCAGGCCGCCGGCGGCACGGCGGAAGTGATCAGCTAAGTCAGTCGGGAGAAGCAGTGAAGTTGCCCTGGAGAACTATCGCATGAAGTTTCTGGAAGCCGTCGGTAACATCTTTCGCATACCGGATCTGCGCAAGCGGCTCCTGTTCGCGCTGGCGATGCTCGCGATCTATCGCCTGGGCGGGAATATCCCGATCCCGGGGATCGACACGCACCGGTTTGAAGAATACATCCGGCAGAATCAAGGATCTTTGTTCGGCTTTCTCGATTTATTCAGCGGAGGCATGTTCCGGCGGTTGACGATTTTCGCGCTTGGCATCATGCCGTATATTACTTCGTCGATCATTCTGCAATTGTTGACGGTCGTCGTTCCGACGCTTGAGAAGCTGCAAAAGGAAGGCGAAATCGGGCGGCGGAAGATCACCCAGTGGACCCGTTATCTGACGGTGGGCCTGGCGCTGGTGCAATCCTACGGCATCGCCTTTACGCTCTCGCACGCAACCACGCCTTTTGTGGCTCACCCGGGATTTAGTTTTACCGCGATGACCATGCTGACGCTGACCACCGGCACGTCGCTGATTATTTTCACGGGGATCGTCATCGGCCTGCCGAGTGCGATCGTCCAGATGGTGAACAAGGTTCAAACCGGTGACTGGCCTCTGTTTCAGGTGCTGGTTATTGTCGCGATGATGATCGCGGTGGTCGGGTTTATCGTACTGGTGGAGCGCGGCGAACGCAGAATTCCCGTCCAATATGCCAAACGCGTGATCGGCCGGAGAATGATGGGGGGGCAATCGACGCACCTGCCTTTGAAAGTCAACGCGGGCGGCGTGATTCCGGTGATCTTCGCCAGTTCTCTTCTGGCTTTTCCGATGACGCTGATGCAGTGGGACATTGTCAAGAATTCGCCGGTGCTCAGCGGGATGCTAGGCGCCATTCAAGGCGCGTCGCCGCTTTACTACCTGCTTTATACGGTTCTGATTATCTTCTTCTGCTTCTTCTACGTGTCGATCATTTTCAATCCGAACGAAGCGGCGGATAACATGCGCAAGTACGGCGGGTTCATTCCGGGCATCCGGCCGGGCCGCAATACGGCCGACTACATGAACAAGATTCTGACCAAGATCACGGTGGTGGGCGGCCTGTACCTGGCCATTCTGTCGCTGCTGCCGCAGATCATGATCGCGGGGATCAAGCTGCAACGTTTGCCCCTGGTTGGAAACTTCATCGACGCGCATTTCCCGCGCTGGCTGCTGGACGGTCTGGGAGTGAATTTTTCCTTCGGCGGGACCTCGCTGCTGATCGTCGTGGGTGTGGCGATGGATACCGTCAACCAGATCGAGGCGCAGTTGATCATGCGCCATTACGAAGGATTTACGCCGCGCGCGGGCCGCATTCGGGGCCGCCGCAGCAGCATTTGACCGCCTCGGCGGCTTTGGTAGCAGATGTGGGAGGGAAGCCGAACGAAGCTAGTGAATGAGTCGACTCTGCCTGATTTTGTTCGGTCCCCCTGGATCGGGGAAGGGGACGCAAGCCAAGTTGCTGCGTCAGGCGCTAGGAGTGGCGCATATATCGACGGGCGATATGCTGCGGGAGCGGGCGGCATCGCACGATCCGTTGGGCGAAGCGGCGTCGGCCATCATGAAATCCGGTGGGCTGGTGCCGGACGAAATCGTCAACCGGATGGTGGAGGAGCGGATTGAGCAGCCGGATTGCGTCAACGGGTTCATCCTCGACGGATACCCGCGGACGGTGGATCAGGCGAAGCTGATTTCGGGAGTGCTGGCCGCTAAGGGAATCGAGCCGGTGGTGGTTCACCTGAAAGTCGATTATAATGTTATTATTGCCCGTCTCTCCGGGCGCAGGCTTTGCCCCACCTGCGGCGCGCTGTACGGCGTGTCGTCAAAAACTCCGGTGGTTTCGGAAGTTTGCGATTACGACGGATCGAAATTGGGGGTCCGGGACGACGATCGTCCGGAGGTGGTCGCGGAGCGGTTAAGGGCGTATGACCGTCAAACATCTCCGGTATTGGAGTGTTTGCGCGAAGAAGGATTCGCGGTGCGTGAAGTGGATGGCGCAGCAAGTTCGCCTATGGCGATTGCCAAGCGGATTCTGGATTGGATTGAAAGCCGTCGCGGTAACGACGGGCCGGTGAAAAGTCAGCAGGCATGATTGTGCGCAAGAACATGTCGGAGCTCGAGAAGATGAGGTCGGCGGGCCTGCTGGTGTGGAATATTCTGGACACCCTCAAGAAGATGGTGGGGGAAGGCGTCACGACCTACGAGCTGGAAGTGACGGCCGAAAAGATGATGGCGGATGCAGGAGCGCGGTCGGCGTTCAAGGGTTATTCGACGCCGAGCGCGGGGACCAAATTTCCGTCGGTGTTATGTACGTCGGTGAATGAAGAAATTGTCCACGGGATGCCTTCTCAAAAGAGGATCCTGAAGAAGGGCGATATCGTTTCGATTGATACCGGCGTTCAGTTGAACGGGTATTACGGGGATTCGGCCGTAACGGTCGGTGTGGGGGAGATTTCGGAAGAAGCGCAGCGGCTGATGAATGTGACCCGCGAGTCGCTGGAACTGGCGATTGAGAAAGCGCGGCCGGGCAACCGGTTGTTTGACATCTGCGGCACGGTGGAGCGGCACGTGACCGCGAACGGATTTTCGGTAGTGCGGGAGTTTGTAGGCCACGGCATCGGGACGCAGATGCATGAAGAGCCGCAGGTTCCCAACTACGTCGACCGGCGGAGCGAGAATCCGCGGTTGAAAGAGGGAATGGTGCTGGCGATCGAGCCGATGGTGAATGCCGGGAAGGCGGGCAGCCGGGTGAAACCGGACCGTTGGACGGCGGTGACCGAGGATGGAAAATACTCGGCGCATTTCGAGCACACCGTGGCGATTACGGCAAACGGGCCTTGGGTTTTGACCAGGCCTTAGAGGCGCCGGGCGCCAATTAAGAATAGGGCGGGAATTTTTATGAAGGTTAGAGCATCGGTTAAGAAAATGTGCGACAAGTGCAAGATCGTCCACCGCGAGGGCGTGGTGCGGGTGATCTGCACGAATCCGAAGCATAAGCAGAGGCAGGGATAACAAATGGCGCGTTTAGCGGGCGTGGATTTACCGGCGAAAAAACGGACCGAGATCGGTCTCACCTATATTTACGGCATCGGGCGGACCAGGGCGAATTCGCTCTGCCACCGCGCGGGCGTCAATCCGGACACCAAGATTTCTGACCTGACCGAGGAGGAGATTAACAAGATCCGCATCATCCTCGAAGCCGAGGGCGCGGTCGAAGGCGATCTGCGCAAGGAAACCTCGATGAACATCAAGCGCCTGATCGAAATGGGCGCTTATCGCGGCCTGCGTCACCGCCGGGGCCTGCCCGTGCGCGGCCAGCGCACCCACACCAACGCGCGCACCCGCAAGGGTCCGCGGCGCGGCACGGTAACCAACAAGAAGAAAGCGACCGGAAAGACATAACATGGCGAAAGCACCCGCGAAAGCTGGCAAAAAGAAGGCATTTAAGAAGAAGGAGAAACGCTCTGTACCGATGGGCCGGGTCCATGTGCAGGCGTCCTTCAACAACACGATCATTACCATCACGGACCCCATGGGGAACGTGATCTCGTGGTCCAGTTCCGGTTCGTTGGGCTTCCGCGGATCGCGCAAGGGTACGCCTTTCGCAGCGCAGCAGGCATCGCTCACGGCGGCGAATAAAGCCAAGGAATCGGGGCTCAGAACCGTCGAAGTGGCCGTCAGCGGTCCGGGCGCGGGACGCGAGTCGGCGGTGCGCGCGCTGTCGACGGCGGGGCTCGATGTTCGCTCCATCCGGGATCGTACGCCGATTCCGCACAACGGCTGCCGGCCGCCCAAAAAGCGGCGCGTTTGATTCTTTGTGATTAAGCAGGACGAAGGGGCCATCGGCTCCGTAAACTGCACCTACTTGAAGGAATTGACCAGGGAGGTCTGATTTGGCTCGATATATTGGTCCCGTGTGCCGGCAATGCCGGCGCGAGGGCATGAAATTGTTTTTGAAGGGCGAGCGTTGCTATACCGAGAAGTGCGCGATTGAGAAGCGCAACTTCCCTCCGGGACAGCACGGCAAGGATCGCAAGCCGAAGATTGTCGGCTACGGACTGCAGCTTCGCGAAAAGCAGAAGGCTCGCCGCTATTATCAGCTGCTCGAAGGCCAGTTTCGTAACCTGTTCGAGAAGGCCAGCGCGATGAAGGGCATTACCGGCGAGAACATGCTCAACATGCTCGAACGGCGTCTGGACAATACGCTGTACCGGATGGGACTCGCCACTTCGCGAGCGCAGGGCCGCCAGCTGGTCCGCCATGGCCACCTGAACGTCAACGGCAAGCGCGTCGATATTCCCTCGTTCCTGGTCAAACCGACCGATGTGATCGAGGTTCGCGAAAAGAGCAAGAACAACCCGACTATTTTGCATGCGCGCGATGCCACGGCGCACGCTCCGAGTCCCAACTGGCTGGAAGTGGACCGCGAAAACCTCAAGGGCCGCGTGGTCAGCCAACCCAAGCGCGAGGAACTCGTCCAGATCCAGTTGAACGAGCAACTCATCGTCGAGTTGTACTCGAAGTAAAAGGAGCCTACCTATGTTTAAAGGATTCCAGAAACCCAAGCGCTTAGTCGCTAATACGGAAACTCTCAATGAGCGTTACGGCATGTTCACCGCGCAGCCGTTCGAGCGCGGCTTCGGATCGACCATCGGCACGGGCCTGCGCCGCGTGCTGTTGAGCTCGATTGAAGGCGCCGCCATCACCGCTGTTCGCAT
>JBEKOZ010000496.1:0-4393 GCA_049521275.1 Bryobacteraceae bacterium
GTCTTCCAGATGGTGGGGTTTCGTGGCTCCGACGATGGGACTATCGACGTAGGGTTTGTCCAGCATCCAGGCCAGTGCGACGGTCGCTTGAGGCAGGCTCCTACGAGCGGAGAGTTCCGTCAGTTTATCGATGACTTTGTGGTCCGCTTCCTCGGTGCCGTTGTACATCGATTTACCGAACTGGTCCGTTTCTAGGCGCTTCGTACCTTCGGCTTTCGTAGAACGCGCAAGGCGTCCACGCGCGAGCGGACTCCAGGGTATGACGCCGATGCCTTCGGCTTGGCAGAGACCCATCATCTCGCGCTCTTCTTCGCGATAAATGAGGTTATAGTGGTTCTGCATAGAGACGAAGCGGGTCCAGCCCCGCAAATCCGCAATATACAGCGCCTTGGCAAACTGCCATGCATACATGGAGGAAGCGCCGATATAGCGCGCCTTGCCGGCCTTGACCACGTCGTGCAGAGCCTCCAGCGTTTCCTCAATCGGGGTTTCGGCATCTAGGCGGTGAATCTGGTACAAGTCGACATAGTCAGTCTGCAGGCGGCGGAGGCTCGCGTCGATTTCGGCAAAAATTGCCTTGCGGGAAAGACCGCCGCCGTTGGGGCCATCGCGCATGACGCCGTTGACTTTGGTAGCGATCACGGTGTCGTCGCGTTGAGTATTCTTCTTAAGGAACCGGCCCAAGACTTCCTCGCTGGCGCCTCGGGAATAGACATTGGCGGTATCGAAGAAATTGATGCCGAGATCGAGCGCCTGCTTGAGGAACGGCAGGGAATCCGACTCGTTCAACGTCCACGCGTGACTACCAGGAGTAAGAGCTCCTTTCGCCGGTTCACCATACGACATGCACCCGAGACAGATGCGGGAAACTTTGAGACCCGTTTTGCCGAGCCGAATGTATTCCATTCCTTCATTCTATTCGGTGCGCTAAACCCTTTTGATGCCAGTGTTTTCTGGCGGAAATGGGTACAGGCGCGGAAATTCACCAAAAACTGGGGGAGACCACTTCGTCTCAGGTCAGGCTGAGAGGCGTCTGTCCGGCGCGTGGAAGAAAGTGAAACCGCACGGAACCGCAGGCCGGGATTGGTTCCGCCCCCGTTCCGCGCATTTCGAAGGTAGAGGCCACGGAGTGCCGCTCCTCGCGGCGGTCGCTCACGGTAAGGGCACGGTCGCCAGGCCGAGGATGCTCGAAACTTTTTCTTACGCCGGTGGCTCTACCGACCGTGCCCCCTCCCGAAAAGCCACCCGTACCCAACGAAGAACCGCCGGAAACAACGCCTCCAGTCATGGACCCGCCGCCCGATCCCAAGACCGACCCGAAAGCGGTCGACCCTGATGACGCGCAGATCGAGCCGCCGAAGGACGACGTGTTCAAGAAGATCCGGTAGATCGGCATCCCCTACCGGGTGAATCCCGAGATGTGCCCGGTCCGGACCGTCCTCGGGTGGATCGAGCTCGCCGGGATCGCGTCCGGTCCGTTGTTCCGCTCGATCAGCCGACACGGGCGCGTTCAGCCCGGGGCGCTCTCACCGATCGAGGTGGTGCGCGTCGTGAAGAAAATCGCGGTCCGGGCCGGACTCGACTCCGCGAAGTACGCAGGGCACTCGCTGCGATCGGGCCATGCGACCAGCGCGGCGATTGCGGGCGCGTCCGAGGGATCGATCATGAACCAGACGGGGCACCGGAGCGTCCAGATGGTCAGGCGCTACATCCGCGATGGGAGTTTGTTCCGGGAGAACAGCGCGGGAAAGTTGGGGCTGTAGGGCACGCCGGGCGCGCCTCGGATATTAGACGATTACATACTTTATCGTCTAGCAAAAGATTTGTCGCCGGAGCTGCGCGAGCGCCTGCTTCATTTCTCAGGCGCGCCGCACACGCGGAGAGCCCCTGGAATATTCCAGAGCCTGACAGCTCCGGCGGTCGTGGGTGATGCGTCCGCCAGCCACCGACCGTCGGCGCTCAAGGCCAGGGTGCTCCCCATCCTTTGGCTGGCACAATACGGTCTACCGGATGTATCCCAAACCACAAAGCCGCTGGTGCCCGAGTACGTGAAGACGAGCGTTCCGCTAGCGTTGAAACTCAGGAAGTTCGTAAATCCCTCGCCGAGCCTTGCAATTTCTTCTCCCGAGCTGAGCCGCTGGAGGACCGCCACCTTCGGCCCCCCGACGATCACGAGGTCTCGTTCAGGGCTAACCGCAATTTGTCGCACATAGTCGGGGCCGCGGGGCAGGTCCCGAACTTCGCTCCAGTCTTTCGTGCTCCACGCGATGAGGTGTCGGTTGTTCCCTCCGATCAACAGTGAGCCATCGTTCGAGAACTGCGCAAACTTCGTGTTAGCTAGAGTCGTAAGCAATTTTCCGAGAGGGACATCATAAACCATGTCGTCATCCCCGTTCGCCGTCACGGCGAGCAAATTCCCATCGGGGCTAAGCGTAAATTTTGTGACCGTGTTCTCAGCCCGCTTCAGGATTCTTGGAATTGTTCGAAGTGTTCCCGTCGCCACCTCGTAGAGTTCGATGCCACCGCCGTCTTTGCCATCCTTAACAAGGAGTCGGCCATCCGCGCTCAAGGCAACAGCCGAGCCGCCAATGATCGTGCGAAGCTTCTTCCGCGTATCCACGTCCCACAAGTCAACTCGGCCGGGCGCGCTTCCGACAGCAAGGAGCTTACCATCGCCGCTAAACGAAAGGCTGGAAACCTGAAGCCCGGGGGAGCCGTACACGGCGAATGTGGTGCCGCCTGTTCCGTCGCTGCCCAGGACAACCTTGCCCTTCTGCGCCCCTCGGGGCTTCAGGTCCGTGTCGCCGAGCACGTAATCTGGCTCCGGAAACTCCTTCGACCGGCGCACAGCGTCGCCAGGGTCTCGCTTTTCTTGTCCAGCTAGACCGAAGCTCAAGCCGAGGCCTAGAATGGACGCCAGCGCTGGCGTTCTCCGCATCTTGCCAGGATATCGCTTCTGGTTGTTCGGAGCGCGGAGCTGAGGAAGGTCCGATTTGAGGCGAAGCCAGCTTCCGATAATCCGATCATATGTTCACTCGGACTCGTGAGTGGCTCTACTCCGGCGGCTTACACACCTTGCACGCCGTGTAGCCCTTCGCCTTGGCGTCCTTCAAGCTGATCGAGGATTTGCTCGCCGCCAGATACCGGCATCCGTCGCGATGATATTTCTTGCCCGTCCGCGTGACGTAGACGATGTGGGCCTTGTCCGTCTGAGGCTGCGTCGCGGGCTGCGGCGCGACCGGCAGCGCAACTGCTCAGAGGATCGTCAGTCCGCCTTGTGCAGCGTGTGCGCTATGCGCATCGAGATCATGAGGAACTGCGTCGCCTATGGAACCGAGGTTGATGCGCTGCTGGCAGCGGAATGTCCTCGCTACATCAACAGCGTGGCGACCTGCCAGCGTTAGCGCCCAGTCCGAAGCTCCGCGTCGTGTTTTGCGAACGGGCAGAACGCAGGGAGCGCGACTGGCTTAATGGATTGATCATTCGCTGAAAGACGGTGCGTGGATTGAGGATAGCGGGATCTCTCCGCCGTCACCGGACCAAAGGGAGCCGCGAGGGTGCAGCGACTCAGTTCTGCGACAAACTGAAGTTGGTCCTTGTGGCGGGGCACGCCCGCGAAGGGCGGGCGACATGCGGCAGAGATGCCGTGCCCGGCTGGTCTTGATGAAGGTCCCGAGACGCACAGACGGCGGCAGTGCCGCGCCTCATTCCCGCCGGGCAAGGCCTGGCTGAACTAAGACACCCTCGACGTGAGCGGCTGAAAAGCCAAAAAGCGCAACCTGTAAGCGATGCAGAGTCGAAAGAAGCAGACCTCACTGCGGCAGGGCTTTGACAAACTCGTAGAGGAAAGTCTGGCCCTTGGCTCTTTTAAAGTTTAATTCTGTCGCCCTTCAAACAATGGCTCCCCAGTGTCGATTCGACCTCGATTAAACGCTTTTCTACGAAGAGAGCTCCCGTTGCAATTGCTGATGCGCCCCGTCGACACAATGTCGGCAAACGCCGGCTGTGCGATCTCCGATTGTGATTCCAACAACTGGTTGGTTTCCAGCAGCCACAGAATCGTTTCCGCAGCCACCATGCGCGGGCGGTCACTTTTTGCCGCAACGCCCAGCGACAGCCGCCTTAAGTAATCGATCAGAATCCGTGAGGCTATCCGTTTTATCCTTCGGCGGATGCAGGGCTACGATCGCTTTGAGCATCCTCTAGCTCACGAAGGCATCACGAACCAAACCGGGCACCGGCCTTGCTTCCGACGGGCTTTACCGGCGCCCACCGCCGCGAGCCGCTCCGCCGCCAGCCGACTGCTGTCTTTGCTGCACCTGCTGCATCTGCTGGGTGTGTCTTTGCTGCAATTGCTGCGTTTGTTGTTGGTGTTGCTGCTCCACTTGCTTAG
>JBEKOZ010000497.1:0-4392 GCA_049521275.1 Bryobacteraceae bacterium
GTGATGTTGGCCACCACTTCCTGGTGCTCTTCGATCGAGGCGCCGAATTTCTGGACAGCCATGCCCATGGAGAACAGACCAATCTTCTTCGCGTTGGCGACCAAATCGACTTCGCCGCCAAGCGCCGGACCGGCCATGATTTCAGCTTGCAGCTTCTTCCCCGCTTCCATCAGCGGCAAAGCGCCCTTCAGCGCCCGCTTCAGGATCATGCCCGTTGCCAGCAGCCGGTTGATTTCGTTGGTGCCTTCAAAAATCCGGTTGATGCGCGAATCGCGATAGGCGTGCTCGCACGAATATTCCTGGCTGAACCCGTAGCCGCCGTGAATCTGCACGCATTCATCCACCACGTAATCGAGCGTCTCGGACGCAAACACTTTAATGAAGGAGCATTCCGTCGCGAACTCTTCGACCGCCTTCAGCATGGTGTTGCCGGCGTCCGGCGCGGCCCACGAAAATCCGGCCAGATGCGCTTCAATCGCGCCCACCACCCGGTAGGTCATGCTTTCGCTCGCGTACATGCGCACGGCCATCTCCGCGAACTTGTGCTGCATCATCCCGAATTCGCTGATCGATTTCCCGAACGCCTTGCGCTCCTTGGCGTACTGGATCGCATCGGCCAGGTCGGCGCGGCACCCTCCGTGCGCGAACGGACCCAGCTTCAGGCGCCCCAGATTCAAAATGTTAAACGCGATAATATGCCCGCGCCCGATTTCGCCTAGAACGTTCTCGACCGGCACCTTCACGTTGTCCAGAAAAACGGCCGTAGTCGAGCTGCCCTTGATGCCCATCTTCTTTTCTTCCGCCCCGGGCTTCACGCCGGGCCACGCGCGCTCGACCAAAAACGCCGTGAATTTCTCGCCGCCGACCTTCGCGAAAACCGTGTATAAATCCGCAAAGCCGCCGTTGGTGATCCACATTTTCTGGCCGTTCAGAATGTAGTGCTTCCCGTCCGGCGTCAGATCGGCGCGGGTCCGCGCAGCCAGCGCGTCGGAGCCGGCCTGCGGCTCGCTCAGACAATAAGCCGCGATCATTTCCGCCGTCGCCAGCTTGGGAAGATACTGGGCCTTCTGCGCTTCCGTGCCGAACAGCAGCAGAGGCAGCGTGCCAATGCCGGTGTGCGCGCCATGCCACGCGGAATAAGAGCCTTCGCGCGACACTCCTTCGGCCACCACCATCATCGAGGTCAGGTCCATTTCCATGCCTCCGAATTTCTCCGGCAGAACCACGGCGGTAAGTCCTAGCTCGCCGGATTTTTTGAGGATCCTCGCGCACAGCGCGTGGTCCTGATGCCGGATGGCGTCGATGTTCGGGACCACTTCCTTCTGCCAGAACTCGTCCGTCGTTTTCGCGATGGCGCGATGCTCGTCGGTGAAATCTTCAGGCGTGAAAATTTCTTCGGGCGCGCTGCGCTCAATCAGAAACGCGCCGCCCTTGGTTTTCGGAATCGCAACTGTAGTTGTGGCCATGACTTACCTCTTAGTTCAAGTTTTCAAAAATTCCCGCGGCGCCCTGTCCACCGCCGATGCACATTGTGACCATGCCGTATTTTACGCCCCGCCGCTTCATCTCGCGCAAAATTGTTGCGGTCAGTTTCGCGCCGGTGCACCCGAGGGGATGCCCCAGGGCGATCGCGCCGCCGTTGACGTTCAGCGTTTCTAGATTCAGCCCGACCTCGCGCGCGACGGCCAGCGCCTGTACGGCAAAAGCTTCATTCAATTCCACTAAGCCGATGTCGCCGAGCGTCAGGCCGGCCAGTTTCAAAGCTTTCGGAATCGCGACCACCGGGCCGATTCCCATGATTTCCGGCGGCACTCCCCCGACGGCGAAACTGACGAACCTGGCCATCGGCTTCAGGCCCAGCTCGCGGGCCTTTTTCTCGCTCATCACGATCGCCGCCGCCGCGCCGTCGCTGGTTTGCGACGAATTTCCCGCCGTGACTGTGCCCGCTACGTGAAAGACCGGACGGAGTTTAGCCAGCGCTTCAAGCGACGTATCCGCACGCGGGCCTTCGTCCTTTTTGAAGACCAACTGCTTCAGTTCGTAAGGCGACTGCGAATCCACTTCGAGCGGAACGATCTCGTCATCGAAGCGGCCTTCGGCCTGCGCCTTCAAGGCGTTCTGGTGGCTGCGATAAGAGAATTGATCCTGATCTTCGCGGCTGACGTTGTATTTTCGATATACTTCTTCGGCCGTAAGCCCCATGCCCATATATATTTGCGGGTGGTGGTCGACCATCCACGGGTTAGGGGCGAATTTATGGCCGGACATCGGCAGCAGGCTCATGGATTCGCTGCCGCCGGCAATGACAATTTCCGCTGCGCCGGAGCGGATTTTCTCGGCGGCCATCGCGATGGCTTGCAATCCCGATGAGCAGAAACGGTTTATGGTCACTCCGGGCACGGAATCCGGAAAGCCCGCGCGCAATGCCGCGACGCGGGCCATGTTCATGCCGGATTCGGCTTCGGGAGTGGCACAGCCTAAAATAACGTCGTCGATGTCGGCTTTATTTACTTGCGGATGGCGCTTTAATAAGTCATCAAAAACGGCCGCGGCCATGTCATCGGGACGGGTATTTTTCAATGTCCCGCGCCCGGATTTTCCAACGGCTGTACGTAAACAGTCAATAATAACGGCTTCTTGCATGACTTTAATTCCTTAATGGCTTTCCGGTCTTTAGCATGAATTGCATGCGCTCTTGTGTTTTGGGATTTCCGCACAGGCTCAGGAAGGCTTCTCGTTCCAGATCAAGGAGATACTGCTCGCTGACCAGTTGCTCGCCGGTCAAGCGGCCGCCGCTCAGTACGTGGGCCAGCTTTTCGGCGACCACGACATCATAGTCTGAAATGTAGCCGCCCTGGCGCATGGTCCAGGCTCCTAACTTCAATAAGGCAAAGGCACTTTCACCGCCGACCTTGACGTCGGTACGGGGCACGCCGGGCTGATAATCCTTTACCAGGGACAAAGCGAGTTCCTTGGCATCCTCAATTAAGAGGTCTGGATTCATGGAGATGCGGTCCGATTCGGTGAGGAATCCTAACTGGCGAGCCTCTTCGGCGCTGGAGGAGACTTTGGCCAAGCCTATCAATTCAAAGGCCTTGCGCGCATCCTGTAATCGGACGACCATTTCCTTGGTACCGCCGGCTCCGGGAATTAAGCCGACGCCGACTTCGACCAGGCCCATGTAGGTCTCAGCTGAAGCTTGTATCCTGGTGCAATGCAAGGGGATTTCACAGCCTCCGCCGAGCGCTCTCGAGAACGGCGCGGCGACCACCGGCTTGGGTGCATACTTCAAAGCCATATTGGCTTGCTGGAAACGATGGATCGCGGCGTTAAGTTCTTCCCATTCTTCCTCTTGCGCGCCTAGCAGGACCATCATCAGGTTGGCGCCGACGGAGAAGTTCTCGCCCTGGTTGGCAATGACCATGGCGTCGAAGTTTTTCTCTAACTCGCTGAGGGCAGTGTAGATCATGCCGATCTGATCTTCTCCTAGCGAGTTCATTTTGCTATGGAATTCGCAGCAAATGACGCCGTCTCCAAGGTCTATTAAGGATGCGCCGGAGTTTGACTTTATTTCGCCGCCGGCGCGCTTCAGATCGGCTAGCGAGGGGCGTTCCTCGAATGATTTATAGCTCGAAGCGGTAAAATCGAACGCTTGTTTGCCCTTAATCGACCATAAGTACAGCGATTCGACACCTTGTGAGACCATAATTTGCACATTTTCGGGCAATTTGCGGCCGTCCTTTTCCAGGCGCCGGCAGACATTCTGGAAGCCGAGGGCGTCCCACAGCTCAAAGGGTCCCAACTTGTTGGCGTAGCCCCAACGCATGGCGCGGTCGATCTGGAAAATCTCGTCGGCGATTTCGGGGACTCGTTCGGCGGAGTACAAAAAAAGATCGCTATAGAGCTTCCATAAAAATGTTCCGACGCGATCGGTTCCGGCTACGAGGACACGAAGGCGCTCGGCCAAATCTTCGATGTTGCGGGCGGCTTCGGCCGAGGGGAATTTTACTTTGATCGCGGGATGGTATTCGAGGGTGTGGAGATCGATGGCGTGGATCTCTTTTTCTTTTCCGACGCGCTTATAAAATCCCTGGCCGGATTTTTCGCCGAGCCAGCCGCGTTCGGTCATTCTGGTGTGGAATTCCGGCATGAGGAACCGCTCGCGCCAGGGATCATCGGGAACGGCGTGATAGAGATTGGTTCCGACCGACGACCACACATCCAGGCCGACGATATCGAGCAGGCGGAAGCTGCCGCTGTTGGGAAGGCCGATGAGCGGGCCGGTGATGAGGTCGACTTCTTCGACGGTGTAATCGCCTTCGATGGTGATCTTCTGGACCGTCGCGCCGAAGAAGCTGCCGATGCGGTTGGCGATGAAGTTGGGCGTATCCT
>JBEKOZ010000498.1:0-4761 GCA_049521275.1 Bryobacteraceae bacterium
CAGCCTCGGCGAAACCGAAATTTTCGAGCCCATTTGCCAGGGCATGGCGAAAGCCGGCCGCAGCGGCGGCCACGCGCTCCTCGGGGGCCACGCCCTCCACGCCGGCGACGAAGACACGGAAGTCCTGGCCCAGCAGTTGTGCGCCGCTAAGATCGCCCGCCGCGTATCCGGCGTCTTTTTCGCTCCCATGGAAGGTTTCCCCAACAAGGACGCATTCAACCTCTCGATCGTCGACCGCCTGAGCGCCTCGGGCATCGCGGTCGTCCTGCTGGACCGCTGCATTTACAAATGGCCGAACCGCTCGCGCTTCGATCTGGTCGGCATCGACAACCGCCGTGGCGGGAACGTGGTGGCGCGGCATCTCCTGAATCACGGCGTTAAACGCCCGGTTTTTCTCGCCCGCCCGAACTCCGCCCCCACCGTCGACCAGCGCTTCGCCGGATTCGCCGAGGCCTTGCGAGCCCAGGGCCTGGACCCCGGCGAAATGATCCGCGCCGATCCCGCCAACCAAGCCGCTGTGCGTCAGATCCTCGACAGCCGCCGCCCGGATGCCTTCGTCTGCGCTAACGACCGCACCGTTACTCGAACCTCCTGCGCGTTCCCCTCACTTCGCTCCGCCAGCCTTGCAACGAAATCGGCGAAACCGCCATCCTCGCGATGCTCAGCCGCCTCGACCAACCCAACCTTCCCGCCCGCGACATTCTGCTCGATTGCAAGCTCGTCGTGCGCAAATCCTGCGGCTCCGACATAGTTGTCAATACCGATTTAACAATGTAGTACAATCCATTGGCAGCCCATTAATGAACCTCTCTAACCTGCTGGTGAGGAGCACCATCGTCGCCGCTCTGGGCGGTCTGCTTTTCGGCTTCGACACCGCCGTGATCGCCGGCATCACCGGCGCCCTCACCCGGGTCTACGGCCTCTCTGCCGGCGGACTCGGCCTCACCGTCGCCAGCGCCCTGTGGGGAACCATCGTCGGCGCCGCGCTCGCCAGTATCCCCGGCGAAAAGTTCGGCCGTCGCGACAGCCTCCGCGTCATGGCGATTCTCTATTTCGTCTCCGCCGCCGGCTGCGCCCTCGCCTGGAACTGGGACGCGCTCGTCTTCTTCCGCTTCGTCGGCGGCCTCGGCATCGGCGGCTCCTCCGTCCTCGGGCCCATGTATATCGCCGAAATCGCTCCCGCGAAATTCCGCGGCCGCCTGGTCGGCTTTTTCCAATTCAACGTCGTTGCCGGAATCCTGCTCGCCTACCTTTCGAACTACCTCATTGGCCTCGCTGGCTTTGGCGACCTCGAATGGCGCTGGAAACTCGGCGTCTCCGCCCTCCCCGCTCTCTTGTTCCTCGCCATGCTTTTCGCCATCCCGCGCAGCCCGCGCTGGCTTGTCTCCCAGGACCGGCCCGACGACGCGCGACAAGTCCTCATCCAGATCGGCGAGGAAAACATCGAAGCCGAACTCAAGCAAATGGTAGCCTCCGTCCATCTCGACCAACGCCATGGCGCCGAACCTCTTTTCCGGCTCAAGTATCGACTCCCCATCTTCCTCGCCATCTCGATCGGAATGTTCAATCAACTCTCCGGCATCAACGCTATCCTTTATTACCTCAACGACATCTTTGCCAAAGCCGGCTTCACCAAGGTCTCAGGCGACCTCCAAGCTGTCTCCATCGGCGCTACTAACTTGCTCTTCACCGTGCTCGCTATGTCCATCATCGATCGCATCGGACGCAAGACTCTGCTGCTCGTCGGAGCCATCGGCACCGCCGCCTGTCTCGCCGGAGTCGCCACCGTGTTCGCTTCCGGATCCCATGAAAACCTGCTCGTCTGGCTACTCGTAGGCTTCATCGCTTTCTTTGCCTTCTCACAAGGCGCCGTCATCTGGGTCTATCTGAGCGAAGTCTTCCCCACCCGCGTCCGCGCTAAAGGACAAAGCCTCGGTAGCTTCACCCACTGGATCATGAACGCCGCCATCTCCTGGGCTTTCCCTATCTTCGCTGCCCATTCGAAATCCATACCCTTCGCTTTCTTTTCCGCCATGATGCTCATCCAGTTCTTCATAGTCTTATTCATCTACCCGGAGACTAAAGGAGTCACTCTCGAAGACATGGAGGCTAAGCTAGCCACGTCATGACACTCCTTCGCTTCTGTCTATTCACCCTCTTAGCCTCCGCCCAATCCTACCAGGAGCCCTTTCGTCCTCAAGTCCACTTTTCCCCCCGCCAACACTGGACCAACGACCCCAACGGCTTAGTCTTTTTCGAAGGCGAATATCACCTCTTCTTCCAATACAACCCCTTCGGCGATGTCTGGGGCCACATGAGTTGGGGACACGCCGTCAGCCGCGATCTGCTCCACTGGCAGGAACTCCCGGTCGCCATTCCTGAAGAAAACGGAATCATGATCTTCACCGGCAGTGTCGTCGTCGATCGTGCCAATTCAAGCGGTTTCTGTCTTCAGGCCAAGCCCTGTATGGTCGCTGTATATACCGGCCACTCGAACATACAGACTCAAAACCTGGCCTTCAGCAACGACCGCGGACGCACCTGGACCAAATACTCAAGTAATCCTGTTCTCAACCTGAACCTGGCCGACTTTCGCGACCCCGATGTCTTCTGGTCTGACTCGTCCAAGCGTTGGTTTATGGCAGTCTCTCTTCCCAACGACCATAAAGTAGTCTTCTACGCCTCTCCTGACCTCAAGCGTTGGGATCGCGTCGGCGACTTCGGACCCGCCGGCGCAACCTCCGGCCAATGGGAATGCCCCGACCTCTTCGAACTCCCTGTCGATGGAAACAAGTCCAACACCCGCTGGGTTCTGAAAGTAGGCCTAAATCCCGGCGGACTCCAGGGTGGCTCCGGAGAGCAATACTTCATCGGCCGCTTCGATGGCATAAGCTTCATCAACGATAACCCTCCGGCTCTCACTCTTTGGAGCGATTATGGAAAAGATTGCTACTGTGCCCTAACCTTCAACAACCTTCCCGCGAACACCAGCCCCGTCATGATCGGATGGATGAACAACTGGCAATACGCCGATAAGGTTCCCACTCATCCCTGGCGAGGCCAGATGACCATACCTCGCGAACTCAGCCTCCAGACCTTCCCTGAAGGAATTCGCCTGGTCCAAAAGCCTCTCGCCGCTCTGACTTCTCTGCGCGGCAAACATTCTCTGGGCAATCCTGGCACCATCACCGCAACCATGGACCCGCGTGGCGCGAAACAAGCAGGCTGGAAGCTCGATGATACCGTAATTGGTTACGATAACACCCGTCAGGAAGCATTCGTTGAACGCACCGGCAAATTCCCAGCCCGCACCGCCGCGCCGTTTTCGGCGACGGGCCCCTTGACCTTTGATATCCTCGTCGACCGCGACTCTATCGAAGTCTTCACGGCCGGAGGCCGAATCGCCATCACCAATCTGGTCTTCACCAACGGCCCCCTCCGCCTCGAACCCTTCTCCGAAGGTCCAGCAAAGTTCCTAAGCGTCGATTCCTGGTCTCTCCGCTCCATCTGGTGAACCATGTCCCAAACCTCCCCAAAAGTCCCCGACAGCCCGTGTAGGGCGGCCAATATTGGCTGCAGCCGCCTTTCAAGGCGGCTCCTCCTAAGTCTTCTAGCTCTCCCCGCCATAACCCAAGCGCAAACCTGTCCCTCGCTAGCCGAGATCCGCAACTACATCCACGAAAGCTGGAAGACCCTAACCCGCTCCAACGCCACACTAGCCGATTCCGCCATCGACTCCAAGGTCGCCCAGAAAGGCCCCGTAACTCTCTGGGTAGCCGAAGACGAAGACGCCGCCCGCATCCAACGCGAGCTAAAAGTGAACGTCCGCAAGCTTCCCACCCAGGAATCAGGACTTCTCTACTTGCCCAATCCCTACGTAGTCCCCGGCGGACGCTTCAACGAAATGTACGGCTGGGATAGCTACTTCATCCTGCTGGGACTCCTCCGTGACGGCCAACCAGCCCTTGCCAAATCCATGACCGATAACTTCCTCTACGAAGTCCGTCACTATGGCAAGGTCCTCAACGCTAACCGCACCTATTATCTGACCCGCTCCCAGCCTCCCTTTCTCAGCCGCATGGTGCTCGATGTCTACATGAGCACGGGAGACTCAACATGGTTAAAGCAAAGTCTGCCCGCGCTCGAAAACTACTACCAATACTGGACCAAGGAGCCTCATCTCACGCCTCAGACCGGCCTCTCCCGTTACGATGGCGGTTCCGATCAGCCCTCGCCTGAGGTTGTTTTCGGAGAACGCGATGAAGCCGGAAAGAATCATTACGATCGCGTCCGCGAATACTATCGCACGCATGAGGTCAAAGAATATAACCTCGCCGATTTCTACGATAGCAGCACCGGTCAGCTGACTCCTTTGTTCTATCGTGGCGACCGCGCCATGCGCGAGTCCGGCTTCGACCCTTCCGCCCGCTTCGGCCCCTTTAGCGTCGGCATTGTGAACTACAACAGTGTGGACCTCAACTCGCTGCTCTACCGCATGGAAATGGATCTCGCCGCCATCCACAGCCTGCTCGACCAGCCGCGTCAGGCGGAGCTCTGGTCCCAGCGCGCAGCCACTCGCGCATCCACCATTCGTCGCCTGATGTGGGATCAGAAGACTGGTCTTTTCGCCGACTATAACTTCGTGACCAGCCAGCGCTTCGATTATCCCTTCCTGACCACCTTCTATCCTCTATGGGCCGGCCTTGCTACTCAGGAGGAAGCCGCGGCAGTAGCGGCTAACCTTCCGCTATTTGAAAAGGA
>JBEKOZ010000499.1:0-4385 GCA_049521275.1 Bryobacteraceae bacterium
AGCGATGCCGCATGAGCCACCGTTAGTGTTAAAAAGAAAAGAGGCCGCAACATGCGAACCATCGTAGCGCTGTTCGTTGTCGCGATCGCCAGCGCGCAAACTCCGGCCGAGATCGAGCGTCTCGAAAACCGCATCGCCCAGCACCCCGACAGCGCTCCGGACCGTCAAGCCTTTCTGAAGGCGCTCGCCACCGCCGACGGTGTTCCGCTCGACCAGCTGCGCGCCGCGCGGCGGGCGCTGATCCTCTGGCTGATCGAGCACCAGCCCGAATCGAAGATGTTCGACGAAACGGCCACTCTGCTCTGGACGCGCGGCGGACTGGGCGATCCGCAGGGCTTCGACCAAGCTTCCGAGCTATGGAAGGCGCAAGCGTCCAAGCCCGAGGCCAGTACCAAAACCATTGCCAACGCCGCGCTGTTTTTCAGAGCGGCGAACCCCCTCCAGGGCATCGCGATCCTCGACGCCGCGGCCGAGGACCATCCGGCAGATCCCGACCTGGCGCGAGCTCGCGGAATTCTGAACGCCTTGGTGATGCTCGGCGTCTCAGGCATCGGTGAAAGCAACAACCGCATTCGTCTAGTGACCAACGAAGCGAAGCGAGCCGCCAAAGCCGTGCAGGCGCGCGGAGTGATGGAAGCATCGAAGGATGCGCATGTCCTGGGATCCGCCGGCGAATTTCTGACTCGCAACGGAGTGTTTGACATTCCCTATGACCTCACCATCGGCGATGATGACATTCCCTCGCTTGCCGAACGCTGGCTGCGCCGCGCGCGCGAGCTCGCCCCTCCGGGTGACGAATGGAACACTCCGCTCGCCACGGCGATCCATCAGCGCGCGCAGCGAACCAACGACCCAGCCGAAAAGCTCCGGCTTCTGAACGAATCCTCCAGCCTCTCTGACCGCCTGAAGACAACCGTGCGTGCGGAAATCGCCGAGGCCGAGTTTGCACTGGGCGACGATGCCGCCGCCTCCCGCGACGCCCGCCCCTTGATCGATGCGCCGCGGAACTCGGGCGAACACAGCATCGGGGAGACCCTTCTCGGCCGCATCGCCCTGGCTCGATCGGACGCGAGCGAAGCCAAGCAACATCTGCTCGCCTCCTTGCATCCGCCCGGTAAATTGATGAACGCTGCCTTTCAACCCCGCTGGGACCTGGCGCAGGATTTCTACGATACTGGCGATCACGATACGGTGATCGAATTTCTCGAAGCGTCGCGAGAGGTGTGGAAATCCGAGCACGGCCGCATCGACCGCATGATCGGCTTCGTCCGGAAAGCCCCCACCGTCGATCTGGCGCAGTTGTCGCGGCAGTTTCCCGGCGGCGAGATCCTGCGCCGCGCCGCGCCCGCATTTGAGGCAACCGGTCCGGACGGGAAAATCTGGACCCGCGAACTGCTCGCCGGCAAAGTGGTCGCGCTCGAGTTTGGAAGCGCTCCGCTGGCCGAAAAGATCGCGAAGGACTTTTCCGCGCGCGGCCTCATGCTGCTCCAGATTCGCGACGACGATATCAAGCGCCGCTTCGAAGTCCTCACCGATCCAACCGTGGTGGTGATCGACCGGCAGGGAAAAGTGACCGCGTTCCGCTCCGGCGAAACCAACGAAGCTGAACTGCGCCGCGATTTTGAGACCGCCTCAGGCGCCGTCGAAACTCCGGTTTCTTTGCCCGCGCCCAAGCCATCGGAACCGACGGAAGGCGAGCACGGAAAAATCACGCTGGCGTGGGAACCGGTCGAAAACGCCGAATCCTACGTGGTCGAGTGGGATTCCCGCGACGAACAGGGCTGGATCTTCGATCGGGACCGGACGGTACGCGTGATTCCCACCCGCGATTCCTCGGCAGTGCTTGATTTAACAGGGTTTACGCGTCTCCGCTGGCGCGTTTATGCGGTGCCGAAGAGCGGCCCGCCGGGCAAAACATCGCCGTGGCGGGAAATTGAGGGCGTGCCCGTTACAAAAATTTACAAATAGCTTTTTGCGCCAATTAACGCCGTTAAGTGTTTGTCAGGCGTTATCTTGCGCGTCATGGCGCGTTTTCGGCGCGCTTTTGTAAGTAAAAAGAGGCGGAACGAAATCGGGCGAAAACGTCGTATATTAGAGTCGTACCCATAAGATACATTGGAGGGTTCTCTGTGATGCGTGTGCTATTTGCCAGCCTTGGTTTCTCGGCCCTAGCGTTTGCCGCCCCGGCGCCTACGTCGAAGGATGTCACGTTTTATAAAGACGTCCTCCCCGTTCTCGAAAATAACTGCCAGGGGTGCCATCGCCCCGGCGAGCCTGGACCGATGTCTTTCCTGAGTTATGAGAGCACGCGTCCCTGGGCAAAGGCCATTAAACAGGCAGTCGCCAGCAAGACGATGCCGCCGTGGTTCGCCGATCCGGCGCATGGCAAATTCTCGAATGACCGCAGCTTGTCCGCGGCTGATATCAAGACCCTGGTTTCCTGGGTCGACGACGGAGCCAAGGCGGGCGATCCGAAGGACGCTCCGAAGCCGGTCGCGTTCACCGAAGGCTGGGTAATCGGCCAGCCGGACAAGGTGTTCGAGATTCCGACTCCGGTCGTCGTCCCGACCTCCGGCACCATCGACTATCAATACGTGATCATGCCTTCGGGCCTCACCGAAGATAAGTACGTGCAGTTCGCCGAAGCTCGGCCCACCGATCGCGAGCACTGCCACCACATCATCGCGTTCATCCGGGAGCCGGGCAATCCGTGGTTCAAGGACATGCCCATTGGCGTGGCTTTCGTTCCCTCCAAAGATGGCAAGAAGGACGCCAAGAGGGGCGAGGACGGCGGCGGGCAGGGCGAATTCCTGGCCGGTTACGCGCCGGGCATGGTCGCGCCCATGCTGAAGCCGGGACAGGCCAAACTGATCAAGGCCGGCAGCGACATCGTCTTCCAGTTGCACTACACCGCCGACGGCAAGCCGGGTTCGGACCGGAGCCGCGTAGGCGTGGTGTTCTCGAAAGTGAAGCCCACGGAGCGCATCTTTACCTTGGCAGTGGCCAATCCGAAGTTCGCGATTCCTCCCGGCGACGGCAACTATCAGGTTGACGCAAAGCTGGTGTTGCAGGACGAAGCGACCGTGACCATGTTGCTGCCGCACATGCACCTCCGCGGCAAGGATTTCGATTATCGCATCACCTACCCGGATGGCACTAAGGAGACGATCCTCAGCGTGCCGCACTATAGCTTCTCGTGGCAGCTTTCTTATTTCCTGGCTGAGCCGAAGAAGCTTCCCGCTGGCACCATCATCGAGTGCACGGCGCACTTCGACAATTCGCCCAACAATCCGGCGAACCCCGATCCGAAGAAGGAAATTCACTTCGGCGAGCAGAGCTGGGATGAAATGATGATCGGTTTCTTCGACGTGGCGATCCCGTTCGACAAGGATCCGATGGACCTGATGCGTCCGAAGAAGGCCAAGACCAATACGGGTGCGGCAATCGAGTAGTACGGCTGCCGTAGCGCTCTTCTACCGAGCCGCGACCGTAGGGAGCGATCGAAATCTATGATGAAACGCTTCGCACTACCTGCTCTATTTGTGTCCGTAAATATGTTCGCCGCGCCCCCCGCGGTCACGTTTCACAAGGACGTTGAGCCGATCCTCGAAAGAAGCTGCCAGGAATGCCACCGTCCGGGCGAAATCGCGCCCATGGCCCTGCTGACCTATCAGCAGACCAGGCCTTACGCCAAGGCGATTAAAGAAGAAGTTCTCCAGCAAAAGATGCCTCCCTGGCCGGCGGACCCGCATTTTTCAAAATTCGCGAACGACCGCTCGCTGACGCCGGCTGAGATCGAGATCCTCGCCAAGTGGGCCGATAGCGGCGCCGAGGAAGGCGACAAGTCCGACGCGCCCGCGCCTCGCGCTTGGCCCGAAGGATGGAACATCGGCAAGCCCGACGTGGTGATCAGGATGCCGAATGCATTCGACGTCCCGGCGAAGGGCGAAATCGAGTATCAGTACATCGTGGTCCCTTCCGGATTCACCGAAGACAAGTGGGTGCAAGCCATCGAAGTGCACCCATCCGACCGCGCCGTGGTGCATCACGCGGTCGTTTATCTCCGCGAGCCGGGCGTAAAGTGGATGGCCGACGCCAAACCCGGTGTCCCGTACGTTCCGCCGAACCTCACGCCGTCCGGCAGGTTCGCCAACCTGCTCGGCGCGAGCAACGACGTCCTCACCGTCTACACGCCCGGGATGATTCCCGTAATCTATCAGCCGGGCCAAGCCAAGCAAATCAAGGCGGGCACCGATTTCGTGATCCAGATGCACTACACCACCAACGGGAACCCGGCCAAGGACCAGACCAGCATCGGCCTCGTGTTCGCCGGCGGAGAGCCCAAGGAGCGCATCGTCACCACCGCCGCGGTCAACAACCGCTTC
>JBEKOZ010000500.1:0-4376 GCA_049521275.1 Bryobacteraceae bacterium
GCTTCATCGGATTGACCCGCTTCCTTGCATCCGCGATCACTGCGACTGGCTCAGGCTCTGGAACAATAACGGCGGCTCGAATCTGCTCCGGCCCACCCGCCTTCCGCCACAGATAATCTTCGTAATTGCCGGGGTAAACGTGGACGTGTCCGTCTTCAATCTCGAAGATCCGCGCAGCCAGATTGTCGATGAAGTACCGATCGTGCGAAACGAAGACCACGGTTCCTGAATACTTGCTCAGCGCGTCGAGCAGCACGTCCTTGGCGCGCATGTCCAGATGATTCGTCGGCTCGTCCAACAACAAAAAGTTCGAGGGAGCCAGCAGCATCCGCGCCAGCGCGTAGCGGTTGCGCTCGCCGCCTGAAAGTACTCCGATCTTTTTGAAAACGTCGTCGTCGCTGAACAGAAAGCATCCGAGCAGTGTTCGCAGCTCGGTATTGGTCGATCGCGGAGCCGCGTCGCCCAGATCGTCGAGCATCCGCCGCTCCGGGTCCAGCTCCTTGTATTGATCCTGCGCGAAATAGTCGGGCACCGCGTTGTGGCCCAGCGTGTAGGAGCCTGAGGTCAACGGTTCCGTCCCCGCCAGCAGCTTGATCATGGTCGATTTGCCCGCGCCGTTGATGCCTACCAGCGCGATGCGGTCGCCGCGCTCGATCACGAAACTCGCGCCGCTGAAGACGTGCTTGAACCCGTAGCTTTTTTGGACGTTCTTGAACTCCGCGACGATCCGTCCACTGGGCTTCGGCTGCGGGAAGGAAAAATGGATGGTCTGCTCGTCGGGAGGAATCTCGATGCGCTCGATTTTCTCCAGTTCTTTGATCCGCGACTGCACCTGCTTAGCCTTGGTCGCCGTCGCCCGGAAGCGATTGATGAACGCTTCCAGCGCCTCCACCCGGTCCCGCTGATTCTTGTACGCCGCTTCGAGCTGGGCCTTCCGCTCGGCCTTCTGCGCCAGGTATTTTTCGTAGTTGCCGCTGTAGAACCAGACTTTTTTATTCCACACTTCGACAGTGCGATTCACCGTGGTATCGAGAAAATAACGATCGTGCGAAATCAGCACGTATCCGAACGGATAGTTGTTCAAATACTGCTCCAGCCAGTTGCGCGCTTCGAGATCCAGATGATTGGTCGGCTCGTCGAGCAGCAGCAGGTTCGGCTTTTCGAGCAGCAGCTTCGCGAGCGCGATGCGCATCTGCCAGCCGCCCGAGAACTCCTCGGTTCGCCGCGTCCAATCTTCTTTCTTGAATCCCAGCCCGTCGAGCACCGTGCCCACCTGCGCCTCAATCGCGTAGCCGTCGCGATTGCGAAACTCGCTATCGATGTGATGCAGGCGGTCGGCCACGTCCGAATATTCGGCGCTTTCCGGATCCAGTTCGGCCAGCTTATGGTGCAGTGTTTCGAGCTCCTGTTCCATTTCGTGCAGGTCGGCAAATACGGTCATGCACTCGGCAAACACGGTGCGCCCCGACAGCGTCAGCCCATCTTGAGGCAGGTAACGAAGCTTGATTCCCTTGGTATAGCTGATCGACCCGTAGTCGAGCGACTCCATCCCGCAAATAATCTTGAGGATGGTCGACTTGCCGGTGCCGTTCGCGCCCACCAGCCCGGTTTTTTCCCTAGGCGTGATCAGCCAGTCGCAATTTTCAAAAAGGAGTTTGTGGCCGAACCGTTTCCCGGCGCCTTGCAGTTGAATCATGGAATCTTACGCAGTCGCTGGCGACTTCATTGCACTTTGGTCAACTTCAGGTTCGCGAACGGAACCCATTTCCCGTCTTTGTTTTTCTGCTCCATCAGCCATTGCCAGCTATTTTCCTCAGCATTCCAACGATAGGTGTTATGAAACGGGCCGTCCGGATATTCGAAGACGAACTTGATTTCGCTTCCGTCGCGGGTTCCGTAACCAAGGGTCTCCGAGAATCGAGCTCCGAAGGTATCCATCAGGTGCATCACGTACCGTTCGCTGATTGAATCGTAGCCGAGGAACCACACGGAATCGTAGCGACGCTCGGCCGCCGGCGCGTTGGCAGCCGTCTTTTCCGTTATGCGGAGAAATTGGTGGTTGAACACCCAAACGGCTTGTACATCGTGGTGCGCGTCGTTGTTCCCCACTTTGCCTTCCAGTTTCCAGGAACCCGCCAAGTGGTTGATCCACCCGTCCGGCCAATCCGCAGGAGTCTGCGCCATAACAGGAAGTGAGAGCAGTACCGCAAACAGAACTCTCATTTCTTCTCTCAATCACAAAAAAAACGCAGCGATTGCGCGAGGTAGCTCTTCATCTCGCTCCGCTTCACCACCGCATCCAGGAATCCGTGGTCGATCAGAAATTCGCTGGTCTGGAATCCCGCGGGCAGCTTCTGCCGGATGGTTTGTTCGATCACCCGCGGCCCGGCGAAGCCGATCAGCGCGCCCGGCTCGGCGATATTCAGATCGCCCAGCATGGCGAAGCTGGCGGTGACGCCGCCGGTGGTCGGATCGGTCAGGATGCTGATGTAGGGAACGCGCGCTTCATCGAGGCGCATCAGCGCGGAGGAAATTTTCGCCAGTTGCATCAGGCTGATGGCGCCTTCCTGCATGCGCGCGCCGCCCGAAGCCGAGACGATGATCACCGGCTCGCGCTTGGCCATCCCGCGCTCAATCGCGCGCGTGATTTTCTCGCCCACCACCGCGCCCATGCTGCCGCCGATGAACTTCAGCTCCATCGCGCAGATATGCACCCGCCGCCCCTCGAGCGTGCCATAGCCTGAAATCAGCGCGTCCGAGATTCCGGTTGCCCGCTGCATTCCTTCCAGGCGCTCGGCATAAGTCTTCGAATCTTCGAAATTTAGAGGATCGGTCGAAACCAGCTCCGCGTCGAGTTCTTCATAAATGCCGTCGTCGAACAGCATGGCCAGGCGGGCGCGCGCGTCCAGGCGGAAATGGTGTTCGCACTTGGGACACACCTGCATGTTGTCATCGAGCGTTTTCTTCCAGATGATCTGGCCGCAGCTCTCGCATTTCAGCCACAGCCCTTCGGTGCGCACCCGTTTATCGGCCTCCGCCGTTCCTTCTACTCCCGGTTTTTGCCGCGCGAACCATGCCATTGCGAACACCTTCCTAAGCTAGCAGCTTATTTGACCTTGGTTCGACGCGGTTCCCAGACGTATGCGGAGAAGGCGCGCTTCTGAACAAATCCCATTTTGCGATACAGACTGAGCGCTTGCTCGTTCGCCGCTGTCACCGTCAGGCTGACGGCGCGGCACCCGTGCGCCGCGAGCGCTGCCATCGACCGGCGCATCAGTTCGTAGCCGAGCCCGGTCCCCTGATACGACGGGGCGACGCAGACCTGCGTGATGTGGCCCACGTCGCTCGAAACGAGGCTTGCCAGGGACGCGCCGCACAACATTCCTTTATCCATGGAGGCGAAGGACGCGGGCGCGAAGAACGTGCCGCAGCCGGGGTACTGAATAATGTTGGTGAGAAAGCGGCGCGCGCCCGTCGCCGAACGGTACTGATCGTTAATCTGGCTGTCGATGTGGCCCAGATACGCGTTGACGATCAATCGCCCGGTGCCTTCCTGGTACGCCTCGATCCACGGAACGATGATCATCGTGGAGGAAAGCTTCCGCTGCGGCAACGCGGCCAAAGGGGCTTCGAGAAACAGTCGACGGAAGGACTGGAACCAGTTTGGATAGGGAAGACGGCGGTTCGCAACGTCCGCCAGCATCAACAGTTGCGACTCGATGCGGTTCACGCCGGGGGTTTGGCACATGGCGTCGAGCGTCGCCTGGAACAGCGCATCCTCGAAATCCGGAGAGCGGTGCTGCTTCAGAACATACAGATCGCCGATGAGCCCCTTGTTGTCCTCGCAAACGTAATAGGAATAGCCGACGACAAGTCCGGGGCGCGCCTTCGAGACGACCGCATAGCCGGTGAGCGCGTGCATCTCGACGAAGCGGCGGACGAGATTGGCGGAGGTCGTGAAATCCCAATCGAGTTCGTTGTGCCATGACTCGATCTGTTCGTCCACCACCGGCGCGAGGCTCTCCACGTCGACGCTTCGCAAATCGACGGTTCGAGGAGACGGCGGATCCGCCGGAGCAGCGGCCATATTCAAATGCTACCGCTTGATTGCATCATTTTCTTGATTGCCGAGGTGGCCTGCCGCGTGCGCTGCCCATTTTCGATGAGCGCGAAGCGCACGAAGCCTTCGCCCATGGGGCCGAAGCCGATGCCGGGGGAAACCGCGACCAGCGCCTCCTCCAGCAGCTTTTTCGAAAATTCGAGACTGCCGAGCGCGCGGTATTGCGCGGGCAGCGGAGCCCAGACGAACATGGTCCCGCGCGGAGGCTCGACCGGCCAGCCGGCGCGGTCGAGTCCGTCGATCAACACGTCGCGGC
>JBEKOZ010000501.1:0-4368 GCA_049521275.1 Bryobacteraceae bacterium
CCTAACGGTGGTGGCTTTTGAATCGAAGCGAAAGTCCTTATGAACCCGGTGGGTTAAATCCAATACTGCCTCGGTCAGCGGGCGGCCGGACGGAAAAGATGGCGCTGCGTAGTTTGCGAATGCGGGACGTGGGGAGACTCGAGGAGACTCAAACACAAACTGATACGCATCGAGTCCCGCGTCGCTAAGATCTGACGTTAGCGATCGACCCACCTCATCCCATGCGGGCGCGCATTGCGGCCATTTCACCGCAGGGCCCTCCACGGCAACGCGACTGCGGGCTTCGATGTTCAGTTTCGCGTGCGGTTCGCGGATGGTGAAAAAAGCAAATGTATTGCCGAAATAATCCACGCGTTCCCTCAGCGAAGCGGGAGCCGGAGTCACTCGCAACTCATGCGACAGACAGATGTGATGCGCCTGAGATCGGGGGATCAAGTAGGCCACATGAGTCCCGAGAGAAACCGGCTGCTTGTACTGGTAAGTCGTCTTGTGAATGATTCGGTAAGTCATCCGCCCATGCTGATCGGATAGGTCCGCGCGTGATTGAAATAAGTCAGCGAAATGTTATCGGCCCAGGAGGGCAGCAGATTCTCCACGAAGCGAAGCAAGGTCTCCAATTCTAATTGTCCCTCGGATTGGGGCATCGTCCGGCTGCTGCCGGGAAGGGGAAAATCGAGCTGCTCCAGGTCCAGCCCGCGCAGCCGCGTCAACGCATGCTCGATCGCGTTAAGGTCGTCCGGCGAAAAACGCGGCAGCTTCGAATAGAGGTCCCTTAAGTGGGCAATCTGGAAGTTCAGTGCGCGAGGATTGGCTTCATCGGCCATCAACACGTCGAGTACCGCCAGCGGCTGCAACGTCGTGAAGTAGCGGGAGCGGTAAGTCATGGAGCTGTCTGACACCTCCAGTAAGTATTCGAGTACGGGCCAGCTCTTGTCGTCGATGCCTTCCGACAATTCGCGCAGCTGCCGCACCGAAAACATCGCCCGTTCGAGTCTGCGGCCCAGACTCAGAAATAACCAGCCCGGTCCGCGGGTGATGTTTTCACGCTCCATGCCGGAAAATGCGGAAAGCAGCTCCAGGCATCCGGCCAGCACCGCGGAGTATTCGACAAACAGCGTATGCTTCTCCGTCTGACTCGCTTCGCCAAGCGCCACAATCAGCCGCGACATCTCCGCCGACAGGCGCTCGCGAACATTGCCCCCGACGCGTTGCACTTCGGCCAGCGTGGACGCCAGACTGCCGGGGCGTTCGATATTCGACATCAGCGATATCAGCTCCCCCTCCAGATCGCCCGCGGTCGGAGGGCGGTCTTTCGGCAGAGTGCTATGGCTTGGATCGAAGCATCCGTGCAGACGAAACAGGCAGGCTAATTCGGGGCCACTGGATCGCCTGACTCGCGTGATCAGGCAACGCAGCAGTCGAGCGATGCATTCCGCACGCTCGGCATAGCGGCCTAGCCAGAAAAGATGGTCGGCCGCCCGGCTGGGCAAATCGCCCGGTGAATGCCTTAGTTTGATCGGCTGGTTACGCGGACGCAGCATGCTGAAGGTATCGACCGGTTCATCCCACAGAACCCAGGCGTCCTTGCTGCGGCCGCCACGCTGCATGGAAACCACCTGCCCGTCCGCTCCCGCCACGCGCACCAAGCCGCCGGGCATTGCGATCCAACCCGAACCCGTGTTCAGAACATAGGTGCGCAGCACCAGGCTGCGAGAGTAAAGGCGGCCATGATCCCACACGGGCGCCGTCGAAAGCGCCACCTGCTCCTGCGCCACGTATTCAAAAGGATGTGCCCGGAGTCGATCGCCGATCTTCTGCTTTTCCGCGATGGCCAGATCGGAGCCGAAGATGGGCTCCATCCCCCGCAAGGGAAACGCTGGTTTTACGACCACTTCGTCCAAGTGGTCCAGGACCCAGTCCAGCGCATACTCCTGACCGCACCACCAGGTCGCGACAGACGGCAATTTGAGAGGCTCTCCCAACAATTTTCGAGAGAGACCGGGAAGAAACGGCATGATGGCGGCGGTCTCAATCACACCGCTTCCGAGCGCATTCGCCACCACTACATTTCCCGCGCTCAGCGCGTCCACCAAGCCGGCAACCCCCAGGAACGAATCGCCGCGGAGGTCGAGAGGATCGCAGAAGCTATCGTCGACGCGGCGAAGAATGACATCGACCGGCTGCAAGCCTTCCACCGTTTTCAGGAATACCCGCCGGTTGCGGACCGTCAGATCGGCTCCTTCAACCAGAGTGAATCCCAGATACCGGGCCAGATAGGAATGTTCGAAATAGGTTTCGTTGAATGGTCCCGGGGTCAGCAGCACGGCTCGCGGATGCTTGGAATGCGCCAGGCTCAGCAGCACCTCGCGCTGGGTCCTGAAAAAGGACGCCAACCGCCTCACGTTCGAGGTGCGAAACGCATCGGGCAGAACGTCGGATACAATCGTCCGGTTCTCGAGCGCATAGCCGGTCCCGGAAGGCGATTGGGTGCGGTCCGCGAGCACCCACCAGCGGCCGTCCGGCGACCGCGCCAGGTCTACTCCGAGCAAATGCAAATAGGAATGTTTCGGAACTTTTATTCCGTTCAACGGCCGCAAAAACGCCGGATTCGCAAACAGCAGCGCGGCCGGAATGTCCCCCTTGGCGATCAGCGCGCGCGGGCCGTAGATGTCCTCCAGCAGCAGATTGAGCAGATGAGCTCGCTGAATGATGCCTGCCTCAATGAAACGCCATTCTTCCGGAGAAATCAGAAGCGGAATCGGATCGATTGCCAGGGGCCGGTTCGCTCCCTGCGGATCGGTATAGATGTTATAGGTGACGCCGTTCTCCCGGATGCGCCGTTCCGCCTGCACCCAGCGATGCGCCAGTTCATCTGAACCGAGTGCTTGAATGGAATCGATAAAAGCGGACCAGTGCGGCCGGGGAGTCACTCCGTCCGACGCAAGCTCGTTATAACCCGACCCATCGGGCAGTAGCGTTTGCAGTAAATCAGCGATCATAGCTGGCGGCTGTCCGTCCGACCTCCGGTGATGGATGAATAGAAGATGCCTCCCGATCATAACAACACAACGATCGGTCGAATCCCCAGGCTGGCGCCCGGCAGAGATGGTGGGACAATCAACTTGGGAGCGAGGATCAAGCAAAAATGCAACTAGGCATGATTGGATTAGGGCGGATGGGAGCCAACATGGTCCGCCGGCTGATTCGGGGCGGACACCAATGCGTGGTATTCGACATGAGTGCCGAGAGCGTTGCCCACCTGGCCGCCGACGGCGCCACGGGATCGGCTTCACTGGAAGATTTCGTAGCGAAGCTTCAGGCACCGCGAGCCGTTTGGCTGATGGTGCCCGCGGCGGTGGTGGACGGCACGCTGGAGAAGCTGGTTCCGCACTTGCAGAAAGACGATGTCGTGATCGACGGTGGAAATTCCTACTACATCGACGACATACGCCGCGCAAAAGCGCTTCAGGCCCAGGGCTTGCATTATTGCGATGTGGGCACCAGCGGAGGCGTGTGGGGATTGGAGCGAGGCTATTGCCAGATGATCGGCGGCGAGGCCGGGATTGTCCAGCATCTGGATCCCATTTTCAAGACGCTCGCGCCGGGCCGCGGAAATGTCGACCGCACTCCGGGCCGCGACAAGGTGGGCGGAACCGCCGAGGAGGGCTATCTGCACTGTGGTCCGCCCGGCGCTGGCCACTTTGTGAAGATGGTGCACAACGGGATCGAATACGGCATCATGGCGGCCTATGCGGAAGGACTGAACATCCTTCACAAGGCGAACGTCGGTGCGACGCAACGTGAAGTGGACGCGGAGACGACGCCTCTTCGCAATCCCGAGTTCTACCAATATGATTTCAACCTGGCGGACGTTACCGAGGTCTGGCGCCGCGGCAGCGTCGTTGCCTCATGGCTGTTGGATTTGACCGCCGCTTCCTTGCTGGAGCAGCCGACGCTTGCCAAATTCTCAGGACGTGTTTCCGATTCCGGTGAAGGACGGTGGACGCTGCAAGCGGCGATCGACGAATCCGTGCCGGCGCCGGTGCTCAATGCCGCCCTGTTCCAGCGCTTCTCATCGCGCGGCGAAGCCGACTTCGCCGACAAAGTCCTCTCAGCGCTGCGCTATCAGTTCGGCGGCCATATTGAAAAGACAGGGGGATAGTGGGCTGTCCGCGAAGAATCTTTAACATCGGGAGGTATCGACAGTAAAGGAAACTCGCGGACAGCCCACTAGTTATGTGGCGCACGCACTCGTGCGTGCCGCGTCGAGACTTTTCTCGACGCCGTCCGGTTCCTGACGCACCGCCGAACAGCGTAAAATCGCAGCATGACTAGACGCGCACTTCTCGGGGCCGCAATGGCCGCTCC
>JBEKOZ010000502.1:0-4358 GCA_049521275.1 Bryobacteraceae bacterium
GATCCAGCCGCAGCACCGGATGGAACTGCGAATGACGCGGCGCGCCCTTCTCCCACAGCGGAGCCTCCTCCGGATCGAGCGGATCGTTGGTCATGACCACCTCGCTGATCCCCGCCAGCTTGAACACCTCGACGATGTGCTCGTGGTAATCGCGGGCCGCGAAAAATTCCCGCGCTTTCTTCAGGTCGGGGCTCGAGGTTGGCAAATCGAACGCATGCAGCACTGACACTACGCCCCGCGTCGCTTCTGAAACCGGCGGATTTTCGACAAACAGCGTCCGCCAGATGAGATCCGCCTTGGCCTGCTTCGCGAGAGCGAAGTATTCCGCGGGCGAGACGGAAGACGAGCGGAACAATTCGGCTTCTAAATAATGATAGGTGACCAATTCGTCGATGCCCCACAGTCCGACGCTTCCGAGCGAAGGCATGAACAAGTGGGTATGAACGTCAATAAATGGCGTCGAGGCCAATTCGGCATCCACGGCCGAGCGAATTTGATGAGAAGAGAGCATTCCTTTGAAAAGTATACCCGGCGCGCTGTATACGAAACTGACCGTTTCACGATGTGAGCCAGCCGAGAATTCCGCGCTTGATCAGATCCGGAAAAATCAGAAACGTGAGACTCGGCGCAAGCATGGCTTGATCGTCCCCGGCGCCGAACCAGACTAGCTCCCCGATCTCCGCTTGCGCATGAGGCTCACCCGACAGTTCGCCGCGATACAACTCGAGGCGCATCATTTTCCCCTTGGTGCCAGCGGCCGCGTGCACATACACGTCAACAAGTACGGGCGACACCGCCGTCACGTCGCCCAGCTCCTCACGCAGCTCGCGCGCCAGACATTCGAGTGAAGATTCGCCCGCCTCGCGTTTGCCGCCCGGGAGAATCAGTAGCGAGTGCCCGTGCTTCTTGCGGCACAACAGGACTTTCCCGTCGCGAATCGTCAGCAAACCTACTTTATCGATCATTGGAGAATTGGCAGTTTCAAATAATCGGCGGGAATGAACAGGCTGCCCTCGGTGGTCCCTTGCGGCGCAGTCTTTTTCAATTCGCCCGCAAGCTGTTGCGACGTGATTTCGCCCGCCAACGCCGAGGAAAACGCTCGCGCAATCTGTTTCACCTGGTCCGCCGATTCATGCACGAATTCCAGCCGGAAGTGGCGAATTCCGGCATGCTTCCAAACGTCCAAATGACGGCTGGCCTCCTGCGCCTCGGCTCCGAAAACGGTGTTCCGGCACCCGACGTCGGCCAGCACCGGGTGCGCTCGACCGGAGGTATCCTGCAACTCCACGCGATGCTGCTCACAAGGCCGTCCGCAGTCCTTGTAGCTCGTTCCGGTCGACAAAAACCGGCAGAACACGCAATGCTCGGTGTGAAACACAGGCAGATGCTGATACGCCACTACCTCCAGCCGGTCCGCGCCGGACGTGCGCGCCAGCTCCGCCACCTGCGCCGCATTCAGATCGTGCGTGGGCGTCACGCGGTCGAGGCCCAGCGCCAGGTACATTTCGGCCGTCACGGAATTCGCGGTATTCAGACTGAAATCCCCAATGAGCGGCGCATGCCCGATGTCCCGCAGCGCATGCAGCATCCCAGCGGGCCGCACCAGGATCGTGCAATCGAGGCTCAGCAAGAAATTCAAAATGCGTTCCTCGCCAGGCTTCAACACCCGTGGACTCGCGACCCTGGCCGCGATCCCGCTCTGCTTCACGCGCTCGACCGAAGGGCGCAGACCGTACAGATCCAGATAGTCGAGCGTGATGCTCGCCGGCCGCAGCTCGATCGCCGCGCCAAGCTGCTCCCCGTTGCGAACCAGCAGATGCAATTGAATTTCCCCGGGAGACGCTTCGGGACGCGCAGGCGCTTGATAACGGATGTCGTTCACGACGCCAGCTCGCACCTGCGCTTGCAGCTCCTGTAGCTTCTCGACGGCGTCGCGGCGCATTTGATTCAGCACCGACGCTGGCGCGAACGGCGAACCGGAGATTTCCAGCGTGACCTCACTCAGCTCATACGGCGTGTTTCCCAAGCGGTCGAATTGGCGCGTGAGCGATTCGACCGACACGCCTCGATTCTGCGCGTGCTCCAGTGCGCCGGCGCTCTGGACGACGATTCGTATTTGACCAACCGACCATTCCGCAACCAGCGCCGATCCCTCCGCCGCCTTCACGTGGACCCGCAGGGGCTGCCGCGCTACGGGCGACGCCGGTTCGAGAAACGGCTTCGCCACCTTAGCCAAATCCGGGTCCGCCGTCCGCCAGACCTGATCCCCCACGCGAATCCGATCGAATTGAATCGCGCTGTTTCCGAACTTCAGCGCGAGCGTTCCGTCGAGCCCAGGCAGCGTTTCATATATGCGCCCGCCCTCCTCGGGCTCGCCCGGACTGCGCCAATCGGCTGCATCGAACACTACGCCGTCGCCGGGCTTCAGCGGCGCGACCTTATGGGCCTCACCCGTTTCGATCGCCACACGATCCGCTTCGACGCGCATCACTCGACCCATTTCGACGCCGCGATGCCGTGGCGCGCGACCCTTCACCACCGTTTGGTGATTCGTCCCGGTCAGAAAAAACGGGCCGAGCCCGCGCGAATAAACCTGCTCGAGTTGCAACTCCTCGGCACGCGTGACGCTCTGTTTCCGTCCTTCCCACGCTTCATCAACGGCTTTTCGATACGCCCGCGTCGTGAGTGCGACGTAATCCGCGTCTTTATATCGACCCTCGATTTTCAGCGCCGCCACGCCCATCTCGACGATCTCCGGAATCTGGGCGAGCGCGTACAGATCGCCCGGCGAGAGCAGATATCGAGCGTCGTTCAGCGGCTCAACGCGCCCATCCACCAACAGCTCATAGGGCAGCCGGCACGCTTGCGCGCATTGCCCCCGATTCGCGCTTCGACCGCCCCACGCTTCTGAGGAAAAGCACTGACCCGAGTAAGCCACGCACAACGCTCCGTGGACGAACATCTCCAGCTCGCAGCCGGTTTCCGCGATAATCTTGCGAATCTCGTCGAGTGAGAGCTCGCGCGCCAGATTGACGCGCTCGATCCCGAAACTCTGCGCCAGTTTCACGCCTTCGGCGTTGGTGATGCTCATCTGCGTCGATGCGTGCAGCTCCAAGTTGGGCGCGATCTCGCGGGCCAGGCGCACGATCCCGTAATCCTGCACGATCAGCGCATCGGCGCCCGCCCGCGCGATCGCCGCGATGGTCCGGCCGGCTTCCGGCAGCTCATGCTCGAACACCAGGGTGTTGAACGTCACGAAGCCATGGACGCCGCGCGTGTGCAGCGTGCGCATCACGTCCGGCAGTTCGTCGAGCGAAAAGCCCACCTTCGCCCGCGCTGAAAAATGTTTCAGGCCGAAGTACACCGCGTCCGCGCCGGCCTCGATGGCCGCGCGCAACTGGGGCCAGTAACCGGCCGGACTCATTACTTCAGGTTTTCGTCGCAAAGGGAAATGCCGCTTTCTTCCAGCGTAGCGCAGAGGCCGAACAGCTATGTGTTAGGCACGCTCTCTGTCGGAACCGCTCCCTGCGGTCACGGCTCGGAAAGAAGGCGGCTGCGCCTTTTTGTGCTGCTGTGGCTGCCCACGTGTGAAGGCAGGCGGTTCTGGTCAGTCCTCGCGGTTGGCGGCGAAGGCTTCCAGGGCCAGACGTTTGCGGCGGCGGGCGCGGATGGCGGCGTCTATTTGGGGTTGTGAAAAAACGAAGCCATCGGCGGATGGGTCGTAGGTTTCTCCTGTGGACTCAACCATCTCCATGATGTCGAGCAGGTCGCTCAGATCGCTCTCTTCTTTGGCCAGGCGGATTTCCTGGAGAGCGCGAAGCTGGGTTACTGTCCTTTCGAATTGGCGGGAGAGGCGCTGGCTATGCATACTCAGGTTGGCTAACGCTTTCGACTGGCTCTCCAGGTCCCCGGCCATGAGGAGATTGGTTTCTAACGCCACTACGCGATTGAGGCGCCAGGAGGCGTCGGCCAGGGCTTGGACCAGGAGGGATTCGGTGGCTCCCTGGGGATCGTATTCTTCGGCTAAGGATTTCAGATGGAGCTGATAGGCTTCGATCTCTTCGGTGGGCATGACTACGATCTGGCTGGTGAGTCCGTGACGGAGGGCGTTCTGGGAGGATCGTTTTTTGCCGGATTCGGTTTTGGGTCCGGTGGAGTGCCGGGCGTTGGCCCGGTTGATTTCGATGCGGTTCGGAGAAGACATATGCTTGTTTCCTTTTCGCTCTATTTTTAGCAGCGGGGGGAGCTGCGGCTGCTCGGGTGGAAGTGGAGGTGATTGAAAAGGTGGGAGTTGCGGGGTGGGGATCGCGGGTTACGACACGCGCGGGCGTCGACAGGAGTGCGTGCGCCACAAACGC
>JBEKOZ010000503.1:0-4357 GCA_049521275.1 Bryobacteraceae bacterium
AACACGAAGAGCGTATCGGCGGGACGCACCTGCCGCTGAAGCATGTCCATGGTCGAAAGATCGGCCGCGGTGCCGTGGGCGGCGCCGAGCATGGTCATTTCGGACGATTCCGACCAGCGCTGACGGGCATTGATGCCGACGCAACTGGCGGCCGCGACCACGGTCACGACGGCGACGATCCTTCGCCCGCGGAAATTCCAGAGCAGAGACGCGGCGAGTGCATAGAACAGTGCGGCGACGAAGTTCAAATGGATCAGATCCCAGCGAGGATAGCAGGAGAGCAGTAGTCCGGCGCCGGAGGCCAGCAGGACGACGACCTTCAGCGGCGGCCGCTTCGAGAGCCAGATCGCGCAGAAAGGCGGAAGAGTGACCGGCAAAGTGATGAACACCAGCACCACCGCCGTGGCGATCGTCTGGCTGACGGAGAGGGCGTGGAACAGGTACCGGTACCCTCCGATGATCCAGCCATAGGGTGTGTGATTCACGATCGAATAGTTCGCTATCGTCCAACGCATGGAGTGAATCATGGGCTCGCGCGCGCCGCGGTAGACGAGCATTCCCAATCCCGCAGTGGAGGCTGCGGCGATGCCGGCCAGGTAAAGGGCCGCCGGTTTCTTTCCCGCGAACAGGAGGCACGCGCCCAAAGCGGCCCCCGCCAGCGCGACGGGGGGCGTGCAGAAAGCGGCCAAGGTGGCGGCAACTCCTGCTGCCGCGCACGCCGCGGGCTCGTCGCGATCGAGGGCGAAAAAAACCAGGGTGGCGGCGAGCGTCATCCAGGCGCTCGAATCCCATCGATGGTTTACCAGCACCCCTTGCCACAATGTTTCAAAACAGACGAACGTCAAGGCGGCCACGATGGCGGCGGAGCGCCCGGCGAGCTTCCAGGTGAGCCAGCAAACGCAGCTGGTGAGCAGCGCGAGATCGAAAATCACCGGTATTCTTGCCGCTGCCAGTGTCACCCCGAAGATCCTGAAGCTGGCCGCGATGAGAAAGAAAGTGCCCGGACCGCCCAAGGCGAAGAAATCCTTGTACGGCATTTGCCCGTGGAGAACGCGCAGGGCGCCATCCATGTAAATGGCCTCGTCGTTATCGGCAAAATAGACGCGTGACGCCGAGAGCCAGCCGAGGTAGAGACATACGCACAGGAAAATGAGCAGAATCACGGCGGAACGGGTCATTTCCCTAATCTATCGGCCGTCCGGGTCCGATTACTTAGTTCGCGGACCGGGCTGCTCGGTTTGCGTGATGAGCCGGGAGCCGCGATCGAAGGTCAGGTATTCGAATCCCCAGCGGATGAATACGATCACACGGCTGCGAAATTGAACCAGATACATAAGGTGGACGAATAGCCACAACATCCACGCGATGACGCCGTGAAAGCGGAGGCGCCCGAATTCGGCGACCCCCGCGCGGCGCCCGATGACGGCGAGGCTTCCCTTGTTGAAATAGCGGAACGGTTTCACGGGGCGGCCGCTTAATCGATCGGCGACGGCGCGGGCGGCGTACTTTCCCTGTTGCATCGCGACCGGCGCGACGCCGGGAAGCGGCTTGCCGTTCTGCTCGTAGAGAGCGAGATCTCCAATCACGAAAATTTCCGGGTGGTTGGCGATGTTCAGCTGGGCGTCGACCACCACGTGACCCTGGTTGTCCAACGCCGCTCCGGCGCGTTTCGCCAGGACCTTCCCGAAAGCGGATGGCGCCACCCCCGCGGCCCAGATCACCGTTCGCGCTTCGATTCGTTCCCGTCCGCTAGGGGTATCGAGCGTGACGCCGCGGTCATCGATGGCGGTAACAACCACGCCAGTCCGGGGCCGCACGCCGAGCTTGATAAGCGACCGCTCGGCGTCTTCTGAAAGACTCCGCGCAAAGGAAGGCAACACGTGCGCCGCGGTATCGAGCAGCAGGATTCTCGACTCCTCCGGGTTGATCGACCGGAAATCGTGACGCAGCGTGTCGTGCGCGATTTCGGCCAGGGCGCCCGAAAGTTCGACGCCGGTGGGCCCCGCGCCGACGATCACGAAGGTCAGCCAGGCGCGGCGGAGGGCGGGGTCCGGTTCGCGCTCGGCGGCTTCAAACGCGTAAAGCAGGTTATGGCGGATGGTGGTGGCGTCTTCAATCGACTTGAGGCCGGGTGCAAGCTTCTGCCATTCGTCATGGCCGAAGAAATAGTTCTGCGCGCCAGTGGCGACGATCAGCGTGTCGTAGGGCACCTCGCCATCGGCGAGAATGAGGCGGTGATTTTCGGCGTCGAGATCGACGGCATCGCCCAGCAGCACACGTACGTTTTTCTGATCGCGGAGGATGGCACGCAATGGCGCGGCGATCTCGCCGGGAGTAAGCGAGCCGGTGGCGACCTGATAGAGTAGCGGCTGAAACAGGTGAAAATTGCGGCGATCGACCAGGGTCACGTCGACCGGCGCGCGGCGCAGGGCCCGGATGGCGTAGAGGCCTCCAAAACCGCCGCCCACGATTACGACGCGATGCATAGCTATTAGTGTAGGCTTCAGCTGGCGCTACCGAGCCGCGACCGCAGGAAGCGGTTTCGCCCAAGTCGGACGAGTGGTCTGCGTCACGGAGACTGCGGCGCTGGTCCGCATGCTTACGCATGGCGGTTCGGTGGTGACTGCGAGCCGGATTGTGTCCCCTCGACACGGAACCGCCATGCGTAAGCATGCGGACAGGCTAGTCTTCGTCGTGTTGTGCCGCGAGCTTAGTCACGACGCTCAGGTCTTCGAGTGTGGTCACGTCCCCGCTGACCGTGTTCGAGGTTACGATTTCGCGCAGCAGGCGGCGCATGATTTTTCCGCTGCGGGTTTTAGGCAACGCGTCCGAGAAACGGATCTCCTCCGGGCGCGCGAAGCTGCCGATTTCATGGGCGACCCATTGCCGCAGTTCCTTACCTAACGACTCGTGATTCCACTCGCCTTTCTTGAGAGTGACGAAGCAGCAGACGGCCTGGCCGGTGATCTCATGAGGCTTGCCGACCACTGCGGCCTCGGCCACGGCGGGATGATGCACCAGCGCCGACTCGACCTCCATGGTGCTCAAGCGGTGGCCGCTGACGTTCATCACGTCGTCGACGCGGCCCAGCACCCAGAAGTAGCCGTCCTGGTCGCGGCGGGCGGCGTCGCCGGTGAAATAAATGCCGGGAAACTTCCCCCAATACTGGTCGCGGAAACGCTGCGGATCGCCCCAGATGTTGCGGATCATGCTGGGCCACGGCTTGCGGATGATCAGGTAGCCTTCGTGATCGGCGCCGACTGGCTCACCTTTCAGATCCACGATATCGGCAATGATTCCAGGCATGGGAAGCGTGCCCGAACCCGGCTTCAGAGGCACCGCGCCGGGCATGGGAGCGATCATGATGGAGCCGGTTTCGGTCTGCCACCACGTATCGACGATGGGGCATCGGCCCTTGCCGATGACGCGGTGATACCATTCCCAGGCCGCGGGATTGATCGGCTCGCCGACGGAGCCGAGCAGGCGGAGGCTCGACAGATCGTGACCGTCGGGCCAGTGCTCGCCTTGACGGATAAGCGAGCGGATCGCCGTGGGCGAGGTGTAGAAAATGTTGACGCGATACTTCTCGATGATGCGCCACCAGCGGTCGAAATTCGGATAATCGAGCGCGCCTTCATACATCACCGTGGTTGCTCCGGCGGACAGTGGTCCGTAAACGATGTAGCTGTGGCCGGTGACCCAGCCGATGTCTGCCGAGCACCAGTACGTGTCGCTGTCGTGCAGATCGAAGACCCACTTCATGGTCGCCGTCGTCTGCGTGAGATAGCCTCCGGTCGTGTGCAGAATGCCCTTCGGCTTGCCGGTGGTGCCGGAGGTGTAGAGGACATATAAAGGATGCTCACTGTCTAATTTCACAGACTCGCAAGCTTCGCTCGCTCCTTCGTCCAAGACATGCCACCAATGATCGCGGCCTTCCTGCATGGCTGTTTCCGAGCCGGTCCGGCGATAGACGATCACGTCGCGCACGTCGGGACAATCAACCAGCGCCTCATCGACAGCGGGCTTGAGCTTCACCTCTTTCCCGCGCCGGAATCCGCCATCTGCAGTGATAACGACGGTCGCGCCGAGGTCCTGAATACGGGCCTTGAGCGCCTCGCCCGAAAATCCTCCGAACACCACGCTGTGGGTGATGCCGAGCCGCGCGCAGGCGAGCATCGCGACGGGAAGCTCCGGCACCATCGGCATATAAATGACGGCGCGGTCGCCAGCCTTGTATCCACGGGTCTTGAGAACGCTCGCGAAGCGGCAGACCAGACGATGCAATTCCTGATAAGTGATGAACCGCTGATCGCCAGGCTCGCCTTCCCACAGAATCGCGACCTTGTTCTTGCGATGC
>JBEKOZ010000504.1:0-4356 GCA_049521275.1 Bryobacteraceae bacterium
GAAGACTTCTCAGTTGCACAGGCGCGGGCGCACGTACCCACACCGTCTTGAGCATCGGCCGCTCCTCAGGGCGGGGTGCGATCTCCGGCCGCGCGCGAGAGCGGCGCGTGGGGAAAGGAAATGTGGAAAATCGAACCCGGAATCGCGCTGTCCGGTCCTACGAATGTTCCTTTCAACTGGCGGCAGAGTATCTCAACGATCTTCAGCCCCAGCGATTTGCGCTGCCGCGGCTCGGTCGTCTTCTTGATGCCTGCCCCGTCGTCCTGAACCAGAAGTTCCACACGGTCGTCCCGAAGGCGACCCTGGATGAGAATGAAGCCGCGGCGGCCGTCCGGGAAGGCATGCTTCAGCACATTGGAGATCAGTTCGTTCAGAATCAGCCCCGCCGGGATTGCCTTGTCGACGCTCAGGTTGAAGGGACTTATCTCCACCCGCCGGTTGATCCGCGATTCATCTACCCGGTAAGAACGAAACAGGTTCTCAGCCAGCACACGGACGTATTCGGCAAAATTCACGGCGCACCAGTCGGCCGAGTTGTACAACTGCGCGTGAATCAGCGCCATGGACTCCAAACGGTTCTGGCTGGCGCGCAATGCATCGGCCACCTCACCTTCGGCCGGAGAAGCATCGGCCTGCATCCGCAGCAAGCTGGCAATCACCGCCAGATTGTTATTGACCCGATGGTGGACTTCATTCAGAAGAACGTTTTTTTCGCTCAACGATTGATCGAGTTCGGCGAGCTTGCCGCGCATTGCCTCATAAGAAGAACGGAGTTCGTCATTGGTCTCGGCAAGGCTCCTTTTGAGGATGGTGGCGTGGCGTTCCCGGACATACGCGTGGCCGAGCACCCCCAACAGGTTCCCGTACACCGTCAGCGTCGCGCGGCTCATGGGTAGACGCTGCAGCGCCAGACGCCACAGTTCATCCTCGGAAACCTGGAAGGCTGCGGCAACCTTCTCGAGCAACAGCAACTCCGGGTATTGATCGAAAACCTGGCCGGCCAGGAGCGTGCCTAAATGCCGCTCACCCAGGAAGACCGGCGTCGCGATGTGCACATAACCGCCGAGGTCCCGCGCCAGGATCAGAGAATGGGTGCGTTCGGCATCCGCGGCCGCGGTGCACTGTCCGGCCGCAAGGAGACAAAACGGGCAACCGGGTCCCCAATCGGGGCGCGCTTTCCGAGCCAGGCTCCAAATCGGCTGAGGGTTGTGACATTTCCCGATCAGCTCGCCGGCATGGTCGACGAACGCCACCGCAACGTCGACACTGCTGGCGTATACCGCCAGAATGTTCCCCCAGCTTTCGGCTTCGAGCAGCTCATCCCCGGTGGGCACCGATCACGTGCTCCCGAGGGTCTTGCCGTCGATGCCTGTCTTGGTCTGATCACTTGTCGCCATGGCGCGCCTTCCTCAGTGTGTTGAGAACATTGTGGCCATGAAACTGACTGTTGATTCCGAACGAGAGAATTCGGTCGGACAAATCGCAGGACAATCACTTCAGGCATATAGAATACGCCATGCGGAGCTTAGATTCTGGTCAAAAATGCTCATGCGCCGCAGGGTTCATGGGTTTTGATGCTCGTACTCCGGGACCCTAGACCGATAAGGTTCGAGTAGGTTACCAGACTCAGCCTTCGGGGAAAAGCCGTGATATTAGCGACCGTCTCATCGGATCCATCATTTCATCGCGACGTGCTGTCGGCATTGAACACACGCATGCGGTTTGAGGCGGTGTGGGATCTCAATTATCACGACGCGGCTCGGTTGCAGGGGGTCAAGTCGGAGGAGAAGTGTTTAAACATCGTCGATTTCAGGAGCCAGGGGATGGCGTTGCCGCTGCTGCGGCTTTTGAGCGGCAGGGCGCAGATCACCTCCATCGCGGTCAGCTGCGAGGGCAGCAAGGAAGAATTGCTGCTGCTGATGCAGGCCGGAGTGCGGGACGTGCTGCCGCAGTTTACCAGCCGGGAGCTGCTGCAAGCGGCCAATCGGGCGATGGTGATGCTGGGTTCGGCGGGGGAGATTCTGGGCGATTTGTTCGCCTTCGTGCCGGCCAAGCCCGGCTGCGGCGCGACCACGGTGGCCACCAACGCGGCCGGCATGGCGTCGCGGCTGAGCGAGGAGCCGACGCTGCTGCTCGATTTCGACATCCGGCTGGGCGTGACCACCTTTTTGTTGAAAGGGTCGGGGACGCACACCATGGTCAACGCGCTCGAGATGGTCGACCGGCTGGACCGGGATGTGTGGATGAGCCTGATTTCGCAGATCGGGAATCTGCACTTGCTCGGTTCGGGGGCGGGCGATTTCGGGCACATTTTTCTGGCGGAGCAATTTCGCAAGCTGCTGGACTACGCGGTGCGGCAGTATGCGGTGGTGGCGGTGGACCTGCCGGGGTCGATGGAGGATTACGAATGCGAGGTGATGCTGCGGGCCAAACGGATTCTGATGGTGTGCACGCCGGACATCGGGGCGCTGCACGTGGCGCGGCGCAAAGCGCAGTGGTTCGGCGATCTGCAACTGACCGACAAGGTGTCGGTGGTGGTGAACTGCGTGGGCGGGCGCAACGCGTTTTCGGTCGAGGACATGGAGCGGATCATCCAATTGCCGGTGCGGTATCTGCTGCCGTCCGGCGCCAAGGACGTGGCCAGAGCGGTGCACCGGGGCGGCATTCTGGATAGCGGGTGCGCGTTGGGCAAGCAGATCGCGGCGATCGCGGGGGACATGATGTCTGCGAAAGCAAGCGCGAAGGCGAGCCCGATGCGCCGCTTTGTCGAGTATTTTTCGGTCAACACGGTGCGCGGCGCGCGGGGCGCCTGAGGGAGATAGCGACATGACCAATCAGGCAATTTCAGCCATCATGGAACATTTTTGCATCCAGGCGCGGAACGCCGCGCAGGCGAATCTTTTGCTTGTGGAATTGCTGCGGGGGATGCGGCTGGACCGCGCGCAACGAGTGTCGGTGCGGCAGGGTACGGCCGGCGCGGACCAGTTGCTGCGCTCGATCGAGGATGTGCGGGAGCTGCTCGAAGCGGCCGCTCCGCCGCCGAGAAATGTAGTGGAGGAGTTCGACCTGGCGCAGTGCGCCGCGGAAATCGTGGAAGGATTGAACCTCGCGTCCGGCAAGAAGGTGCGGCAACTGGTGATGGATGAGCCGCCCGCTCTGCCGATCATGCAGGACCGCCGGGCGGTGGAGCAGGTGTTGACGCGCGTGCTGGGCGCCGCGCTGAAGCTGGCGCAACCGGGCGAGGTGCGCTTCCGTGTCGGCGCGGAAAGCCTGATGCGGCGCGCGAGCATCGTTTGCGAGGAGACGCTCGCGGTGCGGCTGGCCAACTGGTTGAACGCGGATCCGGACCAGGCGCAGTTCGAGGAACCGGGAGATCTTCCCTACGGAGTCGCGGTGATGGTCGCCGGAAAATGGTTGCGCGCGCTGGGAGGAGCGGCCGCGTTAGACGGCGCGGCGGTCGAGCTCGATTTTCCCTCCGCAGGCGCGGATCAGGACACGGGTGAGAGAAAGCGCGACGCCCTGCACATTCTGGTGGCGGAGGACAACGACGAAAGTTTCGCGTTGACTGAGATGATCATGCAGGAGGAGCGCGTATGGCGGGCGCGCGACGGACAGGAAGCCCTGCGCCTGATCCAGACGCGGCGCTTCGACGTGGTGTTCATGGACGTGCATATGCCCGGCATGAACGGCTACGAAGCGATTCGCATCGTGCGCGAGTGGGAGACGCAACAGGGCGGCGCGCGCACCCCGATGGTGGTGTTGTCCTCAGACGACGTGGAGACGCAGCAACGGTCGGCGGCGGAATGCGGCTGCTCGGGCTTTCTCAGGAAGCCGCTCGAGCGAGCGGACCTGACGCCTCTGCTGGAGCGGCTCAAACAGGCTTAGCAAAAACAAGATTGGCCGCTGATAAACGCGGATAAACGCAGATTTAAGACAAATCATCTTTGAATCCGCGTTCATCCGCGTTCATCAGCGGCCAATGAACTAGCACCCCACGCGGCCGCGCCGGATCGCCTCGAGCAGCGACTGGCGCAGTTGGACGGGCGAGAAGCCGTCTTTCATCAGGTAGTCGGAGGCGCCGAACCCCAAGGTGAGGTCTTTCGAAAGGCCGCGATCGTCGGAAGTGAGAATCACCACAGGAACCTTGCCCCGCGTGGCGGCGTCGATGGCGCGGAAGCTGCGATAGCCGTTCAATTCGGGCAGGCCAAGGTCCAGCAGGACGACCTCGATGCCGGGCGCGCCCAGCCGAGTCATGGCGTGGAACAGATTCTGGCTCCATTCGACGCGGAACTGCTCGCTCTGGTTTCCGGTGAGACACAGCTGCACCAGCCAGGCGGCCTCCTCGCTGTCTTCGAC
>JBEKOZ010000505.1:0-4351 GCA_049521275.1 Bryobacteraceae bacterium
AACCTTCCGATAATGGGATTCATCCCTATTCATAACGGTGCATCCCCGGCGTGATCGATAAGCTCGAATTTCTGTTGGCGCTGGCGCGCGAGCGTCATTTCGGACGCGCCGCCGAAGCCTGCGGCGTCACCCAGCCCACGCTTTCGGCTGGCGTGAAACAGCTTGAGGACTCATTCGGCGTGCTGCTGGTCAATCGCGGCTCGCGCTTCGTCGGCCTGACGCCCGAAGGCGAACGTGTCCTCGAATGGGCCAAGCGCATCGTCGGCGATACGCGCACCATGCGCCAGGAAGTGAACGCGCTGAAGCAAGGCCGGCTGGTCGGGCATTTGCGCATAGCGGTGATCCCGACCGCGCTCGCCATGGTCTCGACCCTGACCACGCCCTATCGCGAGCATCACCCCGATGTGCGTTTCACCATACGCTCCGCGCCCTCGATGGAAGTCCTCATGTTGCTCGACAATCTGGAGGCCGATGCCGGGATCACCTATCTAGACAACGAGCCGGTCGGCAACGTGCGCGCGATCCCGCTCTACCGCGAGCATTATCGCCTGCTGATTTCGGCCGACAGTCCGCTCGGCAACCGCAAGAGCGTGACCTGGGCCGAGGTCGGGCATATTCCGCTCTGCCTGCTGACGCCGGACATGCAGAACCGGCGCATCATCGACCGGCTGCTGCGCGAGGCGGGAAGCGACGAGGGAGTTCCCACGCTCGAATCGAATTCCATGATCCTGCTGTTCTCACACGTTCGCACCGGCCGCTGGGCCAGCGTCATGCCGGCGATTCTGGCCGAAACGCTGGGATTGATCGGCACGGTCCGTGCGGTTCCGATCGTAGAGCCGGCGGCAATCCATACCGTGGGCCTCGTCGTCCCCCACCGCGAACCTATGACACCCACCGCAGCCGCGTTGGTGGTTGAAGCCCTCAAGGTCGCCAAAGTGCTCGACAGAGAATTCGCGGCCTAATAGTCGTTCTCTATCGGGCCATTGCGTCGGTTTATGCGATAGCAATTTTCTATCGCAGCATGGTTCTGCTGCATTGATGTACCGGGCCGCCAAGCGTCAAATCCGCGCGGATTTTCAGCAGCACGGTCGCCCATGTCCGATTGCGAAGCCTGGAGCGAACGACACGCCGTTGAAGTCCTTGAGCGATCCTCGTTCGCGATATTGGGAGGGAAAAAATGGCGAAAGTTCTCTGCGTTCTCTACGACGATCCCGTTGATGGCTATCCGAAATCTTACGCCCGCGAGGGAATTCCGAAGGTGGAACGTTATCCCGGCGGTCAAACGGCGCCGACGCCGAAACGCATCGATTTTAAGCCCGGCGAGCTTCTCGGCTCTGTCTCGGGCGGACTCGGGCTGAGAAAATTCCTGGAGGGGCTGGGCCATAGCTTCGTTGTAACCTCGGATAAAGAGGGCGCGGCATCGGTCTTCGAGCGCGAACTTCCCGATGCGGAAGTCGTCATCTCGCAACCCTTTTGGCCGGCTTACCTGACGGCGGAAAGGATCGCGAAGGCGAAGAATCTGAAACTCGCGATCACGGCCGGTATCGGGTCGGATCACGTCGATTTGCAAGCCGCGATCAAGCGCGGCATCACGGTGGCCGAGATCACATACAGCAACAGCATCAGCGTATCCGAACACGTGGTGATGATGATCCTATCGCTGGTGCGCAACTACATCCCCTCCTACAAGTGGGTGATCGATGGCGGCTGGAACATTGCCGACTGCGTGTCGCGCTCCTACGATCTTGAAGCGATGGAGGTCGGCACGGTTGCCGCCGGGCGCATCGGCTTGGCCGTTTTGCGGCGGTTGAAGCCGTTTGACGTCAAGCTTCACTACACGGATCGGCACCGGCTCTCGGCGGATGTCGAGAAAGAACTCAACCTCACCTTCCATCCGAATGTCGAGTCGATGGTGCGCGTTTGCGACGTCGTCACGATCAATGCGCCGCTGCACCCGGAGACCGAGCACCTTTTCAACGACGCGCTCATCGGCAAGATGAAGCGCGGCGCTTACCTGGTGAACACGGCGCGCGGCAAGATATGCGATCGCGACGCCGTGGTCCGCGCCTTGAAGAGCGGCCAGCTTGCCGGTTATGCGGGCGACGTCTGGTTCCCGCAACCGCCGCCGAAGGATCATCCGTGGCGGACGATGCCCCATCACGGCATGACGCCGCATACCTCGGGGACATCGCTGTCGGCGCAGGCTCGTTATGCCGCGGGCACCCGGGAGATCCTGGAATGCTGGTTTGAGGGCCGGCCGATCCGGGAGGAGCACCTGATTGTCGACGGCGGCAAGCTGGCTGGCACGGGCGCGCATTCATACAGCGTCGGCAAGGGTGCCTAGATGTCACTACCATTCCGCACATGGCGTGATGAGCTTAATCTGACTGAAAGATCGCTGACATGAATCGGGGATCTCAATTTGTCCCCGGCTTAGACCCATCGATAACGGGTGCCGACGCGCGGATTCGAACCGCATTCAGAGCGTGATCGGTTCCTCGAGATACCGCGTGTAGTTTTGCGACTTGGGCCGGTCTTTATCCTCCGGCCGAACATAGGTGATCGTCGAACGGCCGCGGTATTCCTCGGGAACGATCATCACCCGGACGAAACTGGACGGCTCCCTTTCCGACGCCTTCGCGTACACGCGATCGGGTCCATGCTCGACCCAGGAATCGCCGGGCCATAACCGGTATCTCTTGCCCGATGTTTCAAGCAGCAGATTTCCCGTCAGCAGGCATCGAACCCCGGGCGCGGCATGAACGTGGGTCAACGCCTCTCCGCCAGGCGGGAAACTGACGCGGTCGAGCCGCATCAGCCGCTTCACCGATGTGTCGATATCGATTTCATAATCGCCGGCCTTGACGCTCTTGATCCCGTCTTGGCCGATCTCGCCCGGCGCGGTGCCTGGCTGTACGAGTTCCCAACGCCACAGGCGCGCCCCCTCGTCTTCGCCGCGCAGGGTGACGGCCTGATCTGAAAACCAGGCCTGGTCGGTCATGACGGTTTGGCTGCGTCCCGGAGCGGACAGGGCCGCGTTGCCGGAAACGCAAAAGATCACCCGGCGTTCCGCCGCCAGCGCGGCACCGGCGCCTTCGGTCAGGTGATCGTGATAAATTCGCAGACGGAATTCTTTGACGCTCATGATTTTATCGATAACGGGTGCAGACGCAGATTCGAACCACAGACCTACTGATGACGAAGCGCTTCCGGATCTATTGAGATGGACAGGCAGCGGGTATGAGGATCAGCCCAAGCTGAAAAGTACTACGGCGTGCAGGTTGCCCTCTACACCGACATCCTGGAACGGAAAGGCCTGTCTGCTGGACGAACCCCATTCATATGGGACGTACATGGGGATGAGGTCGCTTATCCATTGGATGAACCCCAAGGGCAGCGGAATCCCACGACCTAATGGCAGATCTATCGGGATACCCGAGCAGAATGCTATCGTTGACGCGGTTTCCTGGATATCCGAGGGATGTCGGCTTAAATGCGCAACGTCAAACCGCAGGGGACAGCATGGTAACACGCAGACATCTGATGGCCGGCGCCGGCATGGGGGCGCTGCTCGCGGCGCTGGGTCCATTCCGTCCGCGAGCCTTTGCGACGGACATGGCCAAGGGCAATTTCGCGGTGACCCATACCGAGGCGGAGTGGCGGCAGATTTTGACGCCCGATCAATATCACGTCCTGCGCGAGGCGGGCACGGAAGTGCAATGGAGCGGCCCGCTGCTGCATGAGAAACGCAGTGGAATCTACCAATGCGGCGGATGCCAGCTGCCTCTCTTCAAGTCCGAGTGGAAATACGACGCCCACGAGGGCTGGCCCAGCTTCTGGACGGTAATCCCGGGCACCCTCGATAAGATGGAGGACGACAGCGAAAACCTGATCCGCACCGAAGTCCATTGCCACCGCTGCGGCAGCCATATCGGGCATCTTTTCGAAGACGGTCCGCCACCCACCGGGCTGCGTTACTGCATAGACAGTCTGGCCTTGACGTTCGTGCCGGCCTGACCGCGCAATTCCCCCGCTCATCCTGACCACCGGAGACGATCCATGAAACTCGCGCCCGTCCTCGTGCTATGGACGGCCCTGGCCGGCCCCGCACTGGCCGCTCGATCCGGCTTCCAGCACGGTTGCCAAGGCGTGATCGCGGCGCGCTTGGCGAAACCCCGCGGCAACGGCTAATATCCGCCGTTCAAGCAAAAACCAACGGGAGTACAGGCCAATGAAGTTCCGTATTCTCGCCATCCTCGCGGCCGTCGCCGCGCTGGCCACCGTCGGCCATGCCGACGACATGAAGCCCCAGCTTTTCACCGTCACCTCGTCCTCCGGGAAGGACAACGCC
>JBEKOZ010000506.1:0-4346 GCA_049521275.1 Bryobacteraceae bacterium
GCGCGCTGGCGCGGACGCTGGCCATCGGTTCGCCATACGGAACAGAAGGAGCAGTGCTTGGCGCATCCACGGATGGTCTGGACCGAGGCCCACATGTAGCTGTCGGGAGGCATCAGGTCCCAGCGGGCGGGCAGGAACTGGTCGGGCTCAATGCGTCCGCCGTCGTAGAGCTTGCGCGGATGCCCAAGAACGCAATCGTTCAGCGCCTCCGCCCAGATGACGTCGCCATCGCCTTTGACGACGGCATGGGCGCCGCCCAGTTCGATGGCTTCCTCAGGGTACAGGGTCGCGTGGATGCCGCCGAAGATAACCCAGGCGCCGCGCTCGCGGGCGATCCTGCCGACCTCGTATCCACGCAGGGCATTGCCGGTGTGAATGCCGATTCCCACCACATCGCCGGCGTTCACATTGAGAGGGTTGAGCAGTTCCAGAGTCTCGTCGCAGATCACCGCGTCGCCGAATGCGGCGGGGGTCGCGGAGGCGAGGACATACAGCCAACGGGGGGTAATTACGGCGGTTCCAAATGAGATGTCGCTGGGGTTGACCAAGTGCACGCGCATGCCGCTCGGGACGGCCGCCGGGGCGGAGCGCAGGTTGACGATATTCAATCAAAAATCCTTCCGTTTGCGACGGGTAAAGCATCGCGCCGGTGAACCGGAGCGTCTCACAACGTCTATCTCACGAAATAGACAGAGTCTGTTGAGTGTAACAGATAGAAAAAGGGCGACGTGTCCTCTTTTGACCACGCTCGGGTCTTTTCCTTGTTTTGCCGGGCTAACCGCTGGAAGGTATTGCAGTCTAAAGGGTGAATGGAAGAATCGGACAGCGTCGCCGTGGCGCGGGTGAAGGCCGGTGACGGTGACGCGTACCGCGGGCTGGTGGAACGCCACAGCCGCGGTGTCTTTCGACTGGCATATCGTATGACGGGTAACGAACAGGATGCGGAAGATGTGGTGCAGGAGACGTTCCTGCGCGCGTACCGGCAGCTGCACCGGTACGAGGCGCGGGCGAGCTTCGGCACCTGGCTGTACCGGATTGCGTCGAATTATACGCTGGACCTAATGCGGTCGCGGTCCAGGCACCGGCAAGTGGCGATGGAGGAGTCGGCCGAGCCTGCCATGGCCAGTGAGGCGCCGGGTCCGGACCGGCTGTTATTAGGCGACGAAGTCCAGCGCACGGTGGCAGCGACGCTCGACGAGTTGAGCCAGCAGGAGCGCACGGCGTTTGTGCTGCGCCATTTTGAAGGGCAGTCGATTGAAGAGATCGGATCGGCGCTGGGGCTATCCGGCAGCGCCGCAAAGCATAGTATTTTCCGCGCGGTGCAGAAATTGCGCCGCGCGCTGGAACCTTTGGTCAATTCGGTAGGGAGCATATGAATCATCCAACAGAGGAACAATTCGTTCTCTATTACTACGGCGAGGAAGCCCACGTTGATGCGCACATCGGAGATTACGTGGGGGATCACATGGGGAGCTGTGAGCAGTGCCGCGCGAACTATCAGACGCTGCAACGGGTGCTCAATTCGGTAGACAGTTTCCCGGTGCCGGAGCGCGCTCCGGATTATGAGAGCCGCGTTTGGGCGGCGGTCGGGAAACGGATGGAGAAGCGGACGCGATGGTGGTCCTTCGGCTGGCGTCCACTGTTTGCCGCGGCGGCGATGGCGGTGCTGATCGTGGGAGCGTTTCTGGCCGGGCGTACCTGGCAGAAAGCGGCGCCGAAGGATATGGCCGATAGCGGCATCCGCGAACGAGTCCTGCTGGTGGCCGTCGGCGATCATCTGGAGCGCAGCCAGATGGTGCTGGTGGAACTGGCGAACGCAGGCGCGCCCGCCGCGGGCCGGTTGGATATCTCTTATGAGCAGAAATCCGCAGAGGATCTGCTGGAATCGAATCGTCTTTATCGCCAGACCGCGGCCACCAGCGGGGACCTAGAGACGGCGGATCTGCTCGAGGAGTTGGAGCGGGTTTTGCTGGAGATCGCCCACAGCCCGTCTGAAGTCTCGGCGCGCCAGTTGGAGGGACTGCGGAGGCAGATCGAGGACCGGAACATTCTTTTCAAGGTAAAAATTTACGGATCGCGCGTGCAGCAATCCGCTGGAAACGCAACAACACTGTAACGGGAAAAAAGGAACAAATCATGAAACCATTTCGTAGAACTCAAGTAATTACTCTCATGGCAGCCTGTGCCATTTCGACTGTGTGGGGCCAGACGCCGGCGGCGACGCCGGACGTGTGGTCCGACAAGGTCCAGGAACTCAAGGATCAGGCCAGGGCCTTCGCGGAGCGCGCAAAACAACAGTCGAAGACGTTAGGCGTGCAAGGAGATGCCTGGGGCGACCAGGCGCAGGCTTTCCGCGATCAGGCCAAGGCGATGGCGGACGATGTGCTGCAAGCATCGAAGTCATGGGCTCCGATGGCGCTGGACATGGACGCGTGGCGCGATAGCGCGGACGCTCTGCGCGAACAGGCGGACCGGATGGCGCAGGACTCCGTTTGGAAAAGTTTCGAGGACCTCGATCTTTCGCAGTTCGGACTGACGCACATGAAGTTCGAGCTGGCGCAGGATATCGCGCCTAAGGCTCCCATGGCTCCGATGGCTCCCATGGCGCCGCTGCCCCCCAAGGCGTTCAACTTCAACTTTGATTCGGGCTCCTACGAGCAGGGAAAAGCGGCGCTCGACGAGTACAAGTATGAGAAGGCGGTCGAGAGATTCGACAAAGTGATTGATGCCAAGACGCCGTCCTCCAGAGACGATGGCGCGTATTACTGGAAAGCGTACGCTCTGAATAAACTGGGCAAGCGCGATGAGGCGCTGGCGGCGTTGACGGAGCTCGCGAAGCAGTTTCCGCAGAGCGGTTGGCTGAACGACGCCAAAGCGCTACAAGCGGAAGTGCAGCAGGCCAAGGGACAGCCCGTTTCCCCCGAGAACCAGGCCGACGAGGATCTGAAGCTTTACGCGATCAACGCGCTGATCAACTCCGACGCCGAGCGCGCGGTGCCTCTGCTCGAAAATCTGCTGGCGAATCCCAAAATGTCGCCGAGATTGAAGGAGCGGGCGCTGTTCGTGCTGGCGCAGAGCCGGTCGGACAAAGCGCATGACATCGTGGGCCGCTACGCCAAGGGCGGGTCGAATCCCGATCTCCAGTTGACGGCGGTGCGGTATATCGGTACGTACCGCTCGAAGGAAAGCCGGCAACTGCTTGCCGATGTCTACGGTTCCGTCAACGACGTGAACGTGAAGCGCGCCGTTTTGCGGAGCTTCGAAACGTCGCGCGACACGGAGCATCTGGCCGCGATCGCCAAGAGCGAGCAGAACGTCGAGCTGCGCCGGGAAGCGATCCGCCAGCTTGGAAATATTCGCGAGGACCAGGGGCTCGTGAGTCTGGTGTCGCTCTATGCCACCGAGTCCGACCGGGACACCAAGCGCGAAATTCTCCGTTCGCTGGGCAACCAGGGCGCGGTGAAACAGCTGATTGAATGCGCCCGCAAGGAAAAGGATCCGGAATTGAAGAGGGTCGCGGTGCAGAGGCTTGGCGAGATGAAGTCGAAGGAAGCGCTCGACTTTATCGAGGAGTTGCTGAAGTGAACGCTCTGTTAGTGACGGCGTTCGCGATCTCGGCCTTCGGGCAAACGGCGGGCGGGCAGCCGAAAATCGAGCATGCGAAGCTCGAGACGCGCGCGGTCAACGGATCGCTGGACGCTACGTTTCGAACGATCGTCTCTTCCTCCGCGGAACCCGCGTGGATCGGCTACTCGGTGCCGCAGGTTCCGGGCGAACGTTCGATGTGCGGCACGGTAAGCCTCGAAGGCGCGCGTGAGTTCGTGATGTTTTACCGGGTGACGGCGGGACAGGTGGAGAAGATCCGTACCTATGCGACCGACTGCACGTTCGACGCCGGCGATCTGCCGCTCTATTGGCTGACCGGCGTCGACGGCGCGCAGAGCGCTGTGCTGCTGGGCTCATTTATTCCGCCAACGGACACGAGGGACACGCGGCAGCTCGCCAACAGCGCGCTATCCGCGATCGCGCGCCATCAGGACGGCGCTCCGGCGCTGATCGACCTGGCGCGGCGTGCGCAAACGTCCGCGCAAATCAAGCAGGAAGCGGTGCGATGGCTGGGCCGGTCGAAGGATCCGCGCGCCGTCAAATTTTTCGAAGAAATCCTATCAGCGAGGTAATTTTATGTATGAACCAGAACTCCGGCAGTTGATTCATCTTGAAGACGTTTCCAAAATGTTCGTCACCGACGACATGGAAACACACGCGTTGTTGAGCATCCATCTGTATGTCCGGCAAGGCGAATACGTCTCGATCTCCGGACCCTCGGGGTGCGTAAAATCGACACT
>JBEKOZ010000507.1:0-4341 GCA_049521275.1 Bryobacteraceae bacterium
GCTGCGAATGCTCGATGTCCCGAAGGATTTGCCCGACAGCCTGTCGACTGCGCCGGTGCAGGTGGGCGAAGATGACGACGACTTATCGATAGCCGGCCTGGGCTCCGGGTCCGGCGTAGCTTCTCTAATTGCGCACGACGCTGACGCGGTGCGCTCACGATCTTTAAACGCGCACGACGCTGATGCTGTGCGCTCACGATCTTTAAACGCGCACGACGCTGATGCGGTGCGCTCACGATCTTTAAACGCGCACGACGCTGACGCTGTGCGCTCACGGTCTGTATCCTCCGTCACTCAGCCGCCGGTTCAGGCGGACTCTCCAGCTCCGGCTGAAGAGTCCGAGCAGTCAGGTCTGGACCGGCGGCCTTTTTTGACTTCGGCGCTGGTGGGGCCGAAGGTGCCGAATTTTCGGGGGATGACGCTGCGCGCGGTGCTCGAGGAATCGGCGGCGAGGGGAGTACAAATCGAGGTATTGGGAAACGGGCTGGTGCGGAAGCAGGAGCCGCCGGCGGGATCGATCCTCGCTCCCGGCTCGCGGGTGCGAGTGCAGTTCACACGATGATCCTCGAAGAAGTGTTGGCCGGTGTCGCGCTGCGCACCGCGTTGGCGCCGGAGATTGCGCGCGCGGACGTGGCTGGATTGGCATACGATTCGCGCCGCGTGGAGAAAGATTTCCTGTTTTTCGCATTTTCAGGATCACGAGTGGACGGCACCGGTTTCGCTCAGGAGGCGATGGCCCGGGGTGCGTGCGCGGTGGTGAGCGAACTGGCGCGGCCAGGAGATTTTGCGGGGACGCCTGGCACGTGGATCGAGGTGGAGCATGGGAGGCGCGCTCTGGCCGCGGCCGCGCGCAATTTCTATCACCGCCCCGATACGCGGGTTCATTTCACCGGAGTCACCGGCACCAACGGCAAGACGACAACGGCGTTCCTGATCGAGTCAATTTTACGCGAAGCCGGGTTTGTGACGGGATTGACGGGAACGATCGAATACCGTCTGGCGGGCGAGCGCCGGGACGCGCCGAATACGACGCCGGAGTCGCTCGACATCATGCGGTTCGCGGCGGAGCTGGAGCAGAAGGGCGGCTCGCATCTGATCTCCGAGATTTCGTCGCATGCGCTGGCGCTCGGGCGAGTGTACGGGTTTCAATTCCACACGGCGGTGTTTACCAACCTGACGCGCGATCATCTGGACTTTCATCGCACCATGGAGGAGTATGCGGCGGCGAAGCGCCTGCTGTTTTCACCGTTGGAGGGGCCGGCGCCGGCGTGGGCAGTGCTGAACCGTGACGATGCGTCGAGCGCGGCGATGGTGAACGGACAATCCCGGGTGCTGTGGTACGGTCTTTCAGGCGAGTCGCAATTACGCGCGGAGAATATTCGGGCGAGCTTCGACGGACTGCGTTTCGACCTTTCTTACGAAGGTGCGAGGCAGCCGATCGAATCGGCGCTGTCGGGACGCTTCAATGTGCTGAATATTCTGGCCGCGAGCGGCGCGGCGCTGAGCTATGGCATCGATCCGGCGACCATCGCGCGCGGCGTCGCGGCGTGCCGGGCCGTGCCGGGACGCTTCGAACGGATCGACTGCGGACAGCCGTTTCTGGTCGCGGTGGATTACGCCCATACCGACGATGCGCTGCGGAACGTGATTCAAGTGGCTCGGGAAATGACGCGCGGACGCGTGATTACCCTGTTCGGCTGCGGCGGCGATCGCGATCGCGCAAAACGACCGTTGATGGGGATGGCGGCGGGAGAGCTGAGCGATTTCGTGGTGCTGACGTCCGACAATCCACGATCGGAAGATCCGCTCGATATCATCAACGACGCGCTGGTCGGGCTGCGGCGTTTCGATACGCCCCACATCGCGGAGCCGGATCGGGCAAAGGGGATTCGCCGCGCGCTGGAGGAAGCTCGCTCGGGCGATGTGGTGCTGATCGCGGGGAAAGGGCACGAGCCGTATCAGGTATTGAAGGACCGGACGATTCATTTTGACGATCGCGAGACGGCGCGGGACATCCTTCGAACGCTGGGTTATGAGTGATGCGGATCGAGCTGCGGGAAGTTGCGCGGGTGCTTGGTCTCGGGATCGAGCCGGAGGGAGTCGTCCGCGGATGGAGCATCGACTCGCGGACGATCGAGCGAGGCGATCTGTTTTTTGCGCTGCGCGGGCCGAATCATGATGGGCACGAGCATATTCAGGAAGCGCTCAGCAAGGGCGCCGTGGCCGTGGTGGCCGAAGTGGGAGTGGCGGCGGACGGGCTGGTATTCGAGGTCGAGGATTCGCTCGGCGCGCTGCAGAGGATTGCAAAACGGGCTCGCGAGAAGTGGGCGGGCAGCGTGGTTGGCGTGACGGGAAGCGCGGGCAAGACGACGACGAAGGATGTGATCGCGGAAATGCTGGCGACGGAGATCAACACGGCGAAGACGGCGGGTAATCTGAACAATCACGTCGGCGTGCCCTTGTCGCTCCTGCGCCTGAACGAAGAGGCGCGCGTCGCGGTCATCGAAATGGGGATGAATCACGCGGGCGAGATCCGCGATCTGGCGGCAATCGCGAAGCCCGATACCGGGGTCGTGACCAACGTCGGGTACGCGCACTTGGAGGCATTCGAATCGATCGAAGGGATCGCAGCGGCGAAGCGCGAGTTGATCGAAGCTCTGCCCGCGGGTGGCACGGCGGTTTTGAATGCGGACGATCCTCGGGTGGCGGCGATGGCGCGCGGCACGTCGCTTTTATACGGCCTTTCGGCCGATGCACAGGTTCGCGGGGAAGATATCGAGGAGTCCGCCGAAGGCTTGAAGTTTCGCATCGGCGCGACGCGTTTCACCACGGCGCTGAGGGGGCGCCACAGCGTCTCGAATATTCTCGCCGGCGCCGCCGTGGCGCAGGTTTACGGGATTGCGCCGGCGCGGTTGGTCGAGACGGTCAGGAATCTTCAACCCGGGAAAATGCGCGGGGAACGTTTCGATCACCGCGGCGTTTTGATCTTCAATGACAGCTACAACTCCAATCCGGAAGCGGTTGCTGCCATGATCGACGTGTTGCGGGACACGCCGGCGCGGCGGCGGATCGCGGTACTGGGGGAGATGCTCGAACTCGGCCGCTGGGCTGAGCCTCTGCACCGCGATGCAGGCCGCTATGCCGCGGAACAGGGGATCGATGTGCTGGTTGGGATTCACGGCGAAGCGCGAGCTTCGGTGGACGCGGCCAGGCTTGCGGGTCTCAGCCCCGGTGCCGCGCTTTTTTTCGATGACCCGGCCGATGCGGGCCGCGCGCTTCGCTCCATCGCGCAACCGGGTGATGCGATTCTGTTTAAAGGATCGCGCGGCGTGCACGTAGAGCGCGCGCTGGAACAGTTCATAGCCCCGGGCGAAGGGAGCGCGAATTAGTGCTCTACTGGCTTTTTTACGAAAAACTGTTTCATCACTATACGCCGTTCCGGCTGTTTCAATACTCGACCGTGCGAACCGCGATGGCGAGCATGACGGCGCTGCTGCTTTCGATCGCGCTCGGGCCGTGGCTGATCTCGCGGCTGCGGCGATATCAGATCGGCCAGCATATTCGCGAGGAGGGGCCGCAGTCTCACCAGAAAAAAGCCGGCACGCCCACCATGGGCGGATTGCTGATCTGTCTATCCATCGTTGTGCCGACGTTGCTGTGGGCGAATCTTCGCGTGCCCGCCATCTGGGTTGCCCTTACCGGGTTGCTCAGCTTCGGCGCGGTGGGACTGCTCGACGATTATCTGAAGATTCGCCGCCGGCACAGTCAGGGACTGACGGTGGCGCAGAAATTCACGCTGGAGATCATGGCGGCGATGCTGGTGGGCGTTCTGCTGCTGGCGATGAATGCGCGCGGCGGGTATAGCACCAGCATGAACGTGCCGTTCGCCAAGAACTTCAAGCCCGATCTTTTGATTCATCCGTGGCTGCATAATCCCTGGACTTATCCGCTGGCTTTCGCCGGGTTTTTTATTTTTCTGATCCTGGTGCTGGTGGGTTCCTCCGATTCCGTGAATCTCACCGACGGGCTCGACGGGCTCGCCATTGGATTGATGATTATCGCGGCGGGCGCGATGACCATGCTGTCCTTCCTGAGCGGCAATGCCGATTTTGCGCGCTATCTGGATCTGGCGCGCACGCCCGGCGCGAGCGAGCTGACCATCTACTGCGGCGCGATGACCGGCGCGTCCCTCGGCTTTCTTTGGTACAACGCGCATCCGGCGGAAATCTTCATGGGCGATGTCGGGTCGCTCGCCCTCGGCGGCGGGTTGGGCACCGTTGCCGTGTTATTGAAGCAGGAACTGCTGCTGCCGTTTATCGGTGGAGTTTATGTGCTCGAAGC
>JBEKOZ010000508.1:0-4328 GCA_049521275.1 Bryobacteraceae bacterium
TCGGAGCGGTCGCGGCTCGTCTGAGCAAGGGAGCTCAGCTCCCGGTCGATGCGTTCGATCGCAGCGCGCAGACCAAGATCGCGAGCGGCATGCTGTTGACGCTCGACAACCAGATCAACACCACGACCGGGACGGTCATGGGGCGAGCGCTGTTCGACAACAAGAATAATGCGCTTTTCCCGAACCAGTTCGTAAACACGCGGCTGCTGGTGAATACGCTGCGGGGAGTGACGCTGGTTCCGGCGTCCGCCATTCAGCAAAATGGCCAGGCGTCGTTCGTGTATGTGATTCAGGAAAACTACGCGCATATGCGCAGCGTAAAGCCGGGGGTGACCGAAGGCGGTCTCACGCAGGTGGACGGCGTCAATCCTAACGATGTTCTGGCCAACAGCAGTTTCGATAAGTTGCAGGACAACGCAAAGGTGGTCATTTCAAACAAACCTGCCGCCAGCGGGGGCAGCGCGAAGTGAGTCCATCCCGACCTTTTATTCTGCGACCGGTAGCCACGGCTTTGCTGATGGCCGCGATTCTTCTGATCGGTCTGGTGGGCTATACGCAATTGCCGGTCTCGGCGTTGCCTGAAGTCGATTATCCGACCATTCAGGTGCTCACGTTTTATCCCGGCGCAAGTCCGAATGTGATGGCCACCACGGTAACGGCGCCGCTCGAGCGTCAATTCGGCGAATTGCAGGGCCTGAGCCAGATGACCTCCACCAGTTCGGGGGGCACTTCGGTCATCGTGCTCCAGTTTAATCTCACGCTCGCGATCGATGTGGCCGAGGAAGAGGTGCAGTCCGCCATTAACGCGGCGCAGAGTCTCCTGCCGTCTATCCTGCCGGCGCCGCCGACTTACAGCAAGACGAATCCAGCCGACGCGCCGGTGCTGACTTTGGCGATCACCTCGAATGCCATGCCGCTTTCCGCGGTAGAGGATCTGGTGGACACGCGCCTGGCGCCGAAGATTTCGCAGCTCAGCGGGGTCGGTCTCGTGACCATCAGCGGCGGGCAAAAACCGGCGGTGCGCATTCAAGCCAATCCGACGGCGCTGTCGTCTTACGGCATCAATCTGGAAGACCTGCGCACGGCGCTGACCCAGGCCAGCGTGAACGCGGCCAAAGGAAACTTCGACGGGCCGCGCCAGGATTATCAGATCGACGCCAACGATCAACTGGTGACCAGCGACGACTACCGGAAAGTCGTGGTGGCTTACCGGAACGGCGCGCCGGTGATGTTGACCGACGTCGCGAAGATCGTGAACGGCGTCGAGAACAATAACCAGGCCGCGTGGATGAATCAGACCCCCGCCGTGATCCTGAACGTGCAACGCCAGCCGGGGGCCAACACCATCAGCGTGGTGAAGAGCATCAAGCAACTGATCCCGCAACTGAAACAGAATCTGCCCACGGGAATTCAGGTGACCACGCTGACCGATCTGACCACCGCCATTGAAGCGTCGGTTGCGGACGTTGAATTCGAATTAATGCTGACCATCGGACTGGTGGTGCTGGTTATCTTCCTGTTCCTGCGGAGTCTCTACGCCACCATCATCCCGAGCGTGGCCGTGCCGCTTTCCCTGGTCGGGACCTTCGGGGTGATGTACATCCTGGGCTACAGCCTGGACAACCTGTCTTTGATGGCGTTGACCATTTCCACCGGTTTCGTGGTGGACGACGCCATCGTCATGATCGAGAATATCTCGCGCTACATCGAGATGGGCGATCCGCCCATGGAAGCGGCGCTGAAGGGCGCGGAGCAGATCGGATTCACCATTCTCTCGCTGACCGTGTCGCTCATCGCGGTGCTGATTCCGCTGTTATTCATGGGCGACGTGGTGGGGCGCCTGTTTCGCGAGTTTGCCGTGACCCTGGCCGTCACCATCATCCTTTCGGCGGTGGTTTCTCTGACGCTCACGCCCATGATGAGCGCCCGAATTTTACGTCATCAGCCCAAAGAGCAGCAGGGGCGCATCTATCGAGCCTCCGAGCGTGCTTTCGAGAGCATGATCGCCTTCTATGGCAGGACCTTGAAGGTCGTACTGCGATTCCAGACGGTGGCGCTGCTGGTCGCCGTGGCGACGCTGGTGCTTACGATTTTCCTGTACATCATCATCCCCAAAGGTTTTTTCCCGATCCAGGATACGGGCGTCATCCAGGGCATATCGCAGGCGCCGCCGTCGATCAGCTCAAAAGCCATGGCCGAAAAGCAGCAGGAGCTTGCCAAGGCGGTGCTGGAGGACCCCGCGGTCGAAAGCCTTTCGTCGTTCATCGGCGCGGATGGCACCAATACCACCATCAACAGCGGCCGCATGTCGATCAATCTGAAACCGCTCGACCAGCGCAAGATCAGCGCGGCGGACCTGATCCGCAGGCTCAACTCGAGATTGGACCGGGTCCAGGGAATCCAGTTGTTCATGGAACCGGTGCAGAACATTACCGTGGACGACCGGGTGAGCCGCACGCAATACCAGTACACGCTCGAAGATCCCGATGCCGGCGAGCTGGCTCTCTGGACCAACCGCTTCCTCGACCGCATCAAGCAGTTGCCGGAACTGGAAGACGTCGCGACCGATCAACAACCGGGGGGGCGGGCCGTGTCGCTGGTGATTGACCGGGTCACCGCTTCGCGGTTGGGGATCGCTCCCGCGACCATCGACAACACGCTCTACGACGCCTTCGGGCAGCGGCAGATCAACACCATGTATACCCAGGTGAATCAATACCACGTGGTGCTGGAGACGGAACCGCTGTTTCAGAAGGACCCCAACAAGCTGAACGACCTGTACATCCAGTCCAACGCTTCCGCCGGCGCGAGCGGCGCGGGCGCATCTTCCTCTTTCGCCTCTTCCGGATCGGCGTCGGCGGGATCGAATGCGGTGACCTCTTCGGCGCTCTACACTCCTGCGGCCAACACCCTCGCTCCTCCCGCGAATGCGCTTACGGCCAGCACCTCGACGGCGACCTCCAGCAAGGGTTCCACCTCCGCGGGCGGCACCAGTTCGGCCACCAGCAGCGCCGTGCCGCTCAGCGCGGTCGCGCACTTCGAGACCACCACGGAGCCGCTTTCCATCACCCACCAGGGTCAATTCCCGGCGATCACGGTGTCGTTCAATCTCGCGTCGAACGCTTCGCTGGGCACCGCCATTACGTCAATCAACAAAGTGCAGCAGGACATGCACATGCCTGCCAGTCTCCAGGCTGGATTTCAAGGCACCGCGGCATCCTTCACCAATTCGCTGGCGAATGAGCCGCTGCTGATTCTTGCCGCGCTGGTGACCGTGTACATTGTACTCGGGGTGTTGTATGAGAGCTTCGTCCACCCGATCACGATTCTCTCCACGCTGCCGTCGGCGGGCGTCGGCGCTTTCCTCGCCTTGATTCTCTTTCACCAGGACTTAAGCGTGGTGGCGATCATCGGCATCGTCCTGTTGATCGGCATCGTGAAAAAGAACGGCATCATGATGGTCGACTTCGCGCTGGACGCCGAGCGCAACCACGGGAAGAACTCGACCGACGCGATTTACCAGGCCTGCCTGCTCCGCTTCCGCCCCATTATGATGACCACCATGGCCGCGCTGCTGGCCGGGCTGCCGCTGGCGCTCGGAACCGGTTTCGGTTCGGAGCTGCGCAAACCGCTGGGGATCGCCATGGTCGGCGGATTGCTCCTCAGCCAGGCACTGACGCTGTACACCACGCCCGTCATCTACATCTTTTTCGACAATCTGGCGCAGCGCTTCGCGCACAAATCGAACCAGCCGGAAACCGGAGGCGCAGAACTGGCAGGGCCGGCATGAACATCTCCGCGCCCTTCATTCACCGGCCCGTGGCGACCACGTTGCTGACCGTGGCGGTTGCCCTTGCCGGGGCCATTGGGTTCGAGGTTCTGCCGGTAGCGCCTTTGCCGGAGGTCGACTTTCCGACCATTTCGGTCAGCGCAAGTTTGCCGGGAGCCAGTGCCGACATCATGGCCTCCTCCGTCGCCACACCGCTCGAACGGCAGTTCGGCCACATCGCGGGGGTGACGGAGATGACCTCCGCCAGCACGCTTGGCAGCACCTCCGTCACCATCCAGTTTGACCTCAGCCGGGCGATTGACGGCGCGGCGCGCGATGTGGAGTCTGCCATCAACGCGGCGCGAACCTATCTGCCCGCCAACCTGCCGGGCAATCCCTCCTATCGCAAGGTCAATCCCGCCGACGCGCCGATCATGATTCTCGGGCTTACGTCGGACAAATTCGGTCCCGCCAAATTGTATGACGAAGCCTCCACCGTCGTCATGCAGAAGCTATCGCAGATACAGGGCGTTGGCCAGGTTACGGTCGGAGGCGGCGC
>JBEKOZ010000509.1:0-4304 GCA_049521275.1 Bryobacteraceae bacterium
CGGTCGTCGGTTTAAACCACACATCCTGTCCGTGAGCGGGCATCGTGTACGCGTCCGACTTCACCACGAAGTCCGGCGGCCCGAACTGCTTGGCCAGCTGCCATCCATCATCGGAAGGCCACCGTTTGGGCGGCGGCAGATCCTTGACGTCCCCCAGCGGCGCGCCCGAATCGACCCACTGCACGATGGTCGCGATCTGCTCCTCGCTCAGCGACCGGTCATTCGCGAAATGCTGGATTCCGACCGTCTTGTCCAGGTGCCACGGAGGCATGTTTCGGGTAATCACGCGCTCGCGGATCGCCTTTGCCCAGGGCCGCGTCTCCTGATAAGTCACCAGCGACATGGGCGCCATCGATCCCGCGCGGTGACACTCCTCGCACTTATCTTGTAAGATCGGAGCGACATCCTTGGCGAAAGTTACCGCCCTGCTGGAATCGGCCCCGGCAACCAGCCCCTCGAAAACCATGAGCGCGCAGAACGTGGCATGTCTCATGACAGCAGTCTAAGTATTTGAGAGGCCGATGTCAATCGGTACTAATTTGACCCGAGTTCCCGCGCCCGGTACCGATGTATGCGAATCGCACTCACCCTCTTCGGATTCATCGCCACAATCGTGCCGCTGGGAGCCACGATGGCGCCGCCTTCACAAACCAACGCCTCCGAGCAACTGGTCATCGAGGTAATCTCCGTCAAAGTAGTGCTCCAGGATGGAGTGCCCACGGTCAAAGCCCAAGCCAAGGTCACCGACGTAACCAAGTCCAAGGCCGGACTGAAGCCAGGCCAGCTGATTCTAATCCACTATGCATCGCCCTCGGAACCCCTCCCAACCGCCAACCTGGACGGTCCGCAGAGAGCCCGTGTCAGTTGCGGAAGCGGCAGTACTCCCCAGTTGCTAAAGCTGGCCAGAAAGGGTCGATACAAAGCGTTCCTCGAAAAGTCTGACGACGGATCGTTCATTCTGGGCGCGCGTTACCGCAGCTTCGAAGCGATCTAATCCGCGTCCAAGCTATGATCATTCCATGTCGGCAGGCCGCATTTACTCAATATTCGTAATGGCCGCGACGCTCTTCGCTCAGCCGCGGGAGCGCCATTTCAGCTTTGAATATCGCGCCGGCGTGCCCTCCGGAACCGCTGGCGGAAAGTTCCTGCTCTGGATTCCCATCCCGCACGACGATCCGTATCAACGGATCGCCAATCTGCGCATCGAAGCCTCCGCGCCCTACCAGGTCTCGACCGACGACCTGGGCAACCGCATCCTCAGCATCGAATCCGCCTCGCCGCCGTCGGTCACGCTGAAATTCGACTCTGTGCGTACGGAGCATCTCCGCCCCGCGTCATCCGTCGGCGCTCCTCCCTTGAGCCCCGCCGATCGCGCCCGTTGGCTGGCCCCCGACCGCCTGGTGCCGCTCGACGACAATATTCGAAAATGGGCCGCCGAAGTGGTAGCCGCGGCCCACGCGCGCACCGATCTCGAAATGGCCCGCGCGATTTACGACCACGTCGTCTCCACCGTGAAGTACGATAAAACCGGAAAAGGCTGGGGCCGCGGCGATATTTATTACGCCTGCGACGCCCGCCGCGGAAATTGTACCGACTTCCACGCGATCTTCATCGGCTACGCGCGCGCCATGGGCATCCCCGCTCGCTTCTCCATCGGTTTCCCGATTCCCGCCGGCCGTGGCCAGGGCTCCATCGCGGGCTATCATTGCTGGGCCGAATTTTACGCCGAAGGCATCGGCTGGATTCCCATCGATGCGTCGGAGGCCGCCAAGAATCCGTCCATGCGCCAGTATTTCTTCGGCACCCACGATGAAAATCGCGTCGAATTCACCCGCGGCCGCGATCTGCACCTGGCCCCGCGCCAATCGGCGGACCCGCTGAACTACTTTATTTATCCCTACGCCGAAGTGGACGGCAAACCACTCGACGAGCTCGACCGCACCTTTTCCTGGCGCGACCTTAATTAATTGCGCACCCGCCCACCGCCGCCACGCCGTAACAGGCCCCAGCCGTCTACTTCCGAGCCGTGTTTTTGGCCTTTTCCGACACTGTTCAAGCCACTGAACCGCCATGCGTAAGCATGCGGACATTCGCAAGTAATTATGACGCCGTGTTTAGCTCAATGAACGCGGCAGCGCCATCCCCACCCTGAACCCCTCGCTCGCAGCCGAAGCCTCTTCCACCCTCGCGATCAGCCGAGCCAGTTCCTCCTCATCGGAATCGAAATCCAGATGCGGAACCTCCAGATCCAGCGCCACCGACGACCCGCTCTCCTGTTTCGCCAGCGCAATCACCCGCGTCCCCAGGCACACCGCCTCGCGCGTGTTGTGCGTCACGAACACCACCGTCGTCCCGCTCTCGCGCCACAGCTCTTTCATCAATCCCTGCATCCCGCGCCGCGTCCCCGGATCCAGCGCGCTGAACGCCTCGTCCATCAACAGCACCGGAGGCTTCATGATCAACGCCTGCGCAATCGCGACCCTTTGCTGCATCCCGCCCGACAGTTGGTGCGGATACTTCCTCGCATCCGCCTCGGTCAAACCGGTATGGCGTAAATACCCGAGCGCCTCTTCCCGAAACTCCCGCCCTTTGAAAAATCCCCGGCTCGTCGCTTCCAGGCCGAACGTCACATTGCCGAGCGCCGTCTTATCGGGAAACAACGAATACCTCTGCGGCACGTATCCGCACGTCCGGTCCGGACGCGCCCGCTCCCTTCCCTGAACCAGCACCCGCCCTTCCGCCGGATGCTCTTCCGCCAGAATCAACCGCAGCAGCGTCGATTTTCCGCACCCCGTCTCGCCGACAATCGATACAAATTCCCCCGCCTCAATCTCCAGGTCGATGCCGTTCAACACGCGCCGCCGCGCGTATTCGACAACAACGTTCTCGACCCGGATACTCATTCTTGAGAAATCACTCCTGAGAATCATTCCTGAAACCAGGGATGCAGCTTCTTGTTGAGCGTGCTCATCCCCAGGTCGACCGCGAACAACAGCAGCGCCACCCACAACACATACGGAAGAATCGTGTCCATCCCCATGTGCCTCCGCAGCAGCGCGATGCGGTACGCCAACCCGTCCGTCGACGCAATCATTTCCCCCGCGAATAAAAACAACATCACCGCCTTCAGGTTCAGCCGGATGCTGTTCATCACCCGCGGCCAGATCTGTTTCAAAACGATGCGGTAGGTGATCGCGAAATCCCCCGCGCCCAGCGTGAACCCCTTCACAATCTGTTCGCGCGGCACGCTCCTGGTCAGATTCACCGTATCCAGAATCACCGTCGGAGCCACCCCGACCACGATCAGCATGATCTTCGACAGCTCATCGATCCCGAACGCGATAAACAAAATCGGCAGCAGGGACAGCGCGACAATCTTGTCGAAAAACTGAAAGAAGCGCAGAAAAAACGCACCCAGGTAAGGAAACATCGCCATGTGCAGCCCCAGCAGCACCGCCGGAAACAACAAGGCGACGCTGATCAAAAACCTGCGCCCCGTCGCCAGCGTATCGGTCACCAGCATGCTCCGGCGCTCCTCGCCGTCGGCCGGATTCCGCGCAGCGTCCTGAAACGCCCGCGCCATCTGCGAAACCGTCGGCATCACCCGATCGTCCGGATTCTCTCGATGCCGCGCCTGTGAGGCATAGAAGTACGCGCCAATCCCCGCCGCGAACAGCAGCCACGACAGCACCCACGCCGGAATTCTCGCGGGCTGCGCGTCGATTCTGAAAAAGCTCATAGCTTCCCCTGCCCTGCCAACTGCATGTACGCCGGATCGAAGCGCAGCCGCACCCGATCCTTTTTTCCCAGCACGCTCCCGTCGGCAAATCGAATCGCCACGTCGTCCGCCGACGCCGTCTTCTCTCCCAGCAGCCCGTGCGAGAAACAGAACTTCCTCACCAGGTCCATGGTATTTTTCAATTCCGCGCCCGTAGCCTGCTCCACCGCCGATTGCGGCGTGTAGAACATATGCGTCGTCGCCAGCTGCTCCTTATAGGACGCCAGCGTATCCTCGGACCCTTCCGCCATCGACGCCAGCGCTTTATTCGCCGCCGCTCCGGTCATCTGATCCATCACCTCGTACCACGCCCCGGTGATCGCCTTCGCGAATTTCTCGCCCTCCGGCCGTTTCAGCACCTCCGTCCGCACTACTAGCAAATCCAGAATCTCGCCCGGAATCTGCGACGAATTGAACACGATCTTCACGTCCTTGGCCTTCGCGATCTGCGACACCATCGGCTTCCACGTCACCACCACCTGCTTCGACGGATTGGTCAGGAACGCCGACGCAATGTCCGCATCTG
>JBEKOZ010000510.1:0-4302 GCA_049521275.1 Bryobacteraceae bacterium
GCGAGCGCGGCCGCTCCGCTGAAAATCGCGGTGAACAGGACAGGAACCGTGAAGATCCAGGCAGGCCGTCGATGGAATGCCGTCGCAAGCATCCTTTTCGGCGCGGGCGCGAGAAAAACGAAGATGGCGGCGAGCAACAGAGCGAGAACTGCGATTTGCGCCATGGTTTGCTCCATAGGATATTTTGAAATTATGGCACGTCGAGTTCTCGGGTTCGGGTTGGTACTCGTAGTTCTGGCCGCGCCAGCGGCGGCGGGAATCTGCTCCACGGATCCAGCGCGGCGGCACGATTTTCAATTCATGGCAGGTTACTCGCCGGCGTCCTCGACGCTGATCGGGACGACGGCGGATCGGCGCTTCTTGCTCGCAGGGTTCGGCTATAGTTATCGCTGCTGGATCTGGCCCCACGTATCGATTGCTTATTCGGGCGAGCTGCTGCCGGCGGCGGTTCTGTTCGAGCCCACTCACGCCGTCTATGGATTCGCCGTCACGCCGCTCGGGTTCACGGCGGAGTTCGCGCGCGGCCACAGAGTTTATCCGTTTCTCGAAACCAATGAAGGGATTATCGCCTCCAGCGAGCCGATTCCGATCAATATTACCGGTGCGACCGGACTGAATTTTCTGATCGATGTGGGCGGAGGAGTGCGCATCAGAACGGGCGAGCGCCACGCGATCAGCCTGGGCTATAAGTTTCTGCACATTTCGAACGGGTTCACGAGCGCCGTGAATCCGGGGGTGGATAACAACGTGTTCTACGCGGGGTTTTCTATCCTCAGATAGACGCGGCTTCCCATACGATTTAAGCAGTTTTGCTACACTCCTGTTCGTGCCATTTCCGAAGCGCCTTCTATTCAGCTTGCTGGGCCTGCTGGCGGCCTGCTCCCACACGGGTTCGAACAAAGCGCTCACCATCGCCGTGAACGCCGGCGTGGAAGGCAGCGCGCTGAAGGCCGCCGCGAGCGAGTGGGGCGCGCAGCATAACACCCGCATCGAGGTGGTGGAGCTTCCCTACGCCAACCTGTTTGAGAAAGAATCGCTCGATCTTCAAAGCCGCACCGGCGCCTATGACGTGATCATGCTCGACGACCCGTGGTTTCCCAAACTGGTTTCGGACGGCGGCTTGACGGTGCTGCCGCGCGCGCCCGATGCCGATTTCCTGGCGAGCTGCCTGGCGGTTTGCCGGCAGGCGGATAAATTCTACGCGCTGCCTTATGTCGGAAACTCGCAGCTTTTTTTCTATCGCAAGGATTTGTTCGATAAATATAAGCTCGGCCTGCCGGACCGCTGGGAAAAGGTTCTGGACGCGGCCAAGACCATCGGGGCCGGCGAGAAAATGTTTGGCTACGTGATGCGCGCCGCGCCGGGCAACTCCGCGGTCACCGATTTCATGCCGCTGTTGTGGGCGTTCGGCGGCGACATCTTCGATGCGAAAGGCAAGCCGAACCTGGCGACCCCGGAGGCGATTGCGGCGCTCCGCTTCATGGTCGAGATGGGCAAATATTCGCCGCCGGGATATGCGGGTTTCAACGCCGCCGAAGTATCCGCGCAGTTGCTCCAGGGAACCGCGGTGATGAGCATCAATTGGCCGGCTTGGATCGCGGCGATGGACGATCTATCGAAGTCCAAGGTCCCGGGCAAAATCGATTTTGCGCCCATGCCGGCGGCGCGCTTTCCCGGGGTCGCGGAGCTGGGCGCGTGGCTGCTCGCCGTGCCGGTTTCTTCCCCGCATCGCGACGACGCGCTCGATTTCATTTACTGGGCCACCGAACCCGCGCAGATGACCCAGGCCGCCCTCCGCGGCAATCCGCCGACGCGCCGCGGCGTTTTTCAATCGCCTGATTTGGTGAAGAAGTTTCGCGCCTTCCCCGCGCAGCTGGCTTCGCTTGAAGGGGCGCGTCCACGGCCGCGCACGGCCCAGTGGAACGAAATCGAGAATGCGTTCGGCGTCAGCCTGTCGCAGGCCAACTCCGGCGCGCTCTCCCCTGAAGCGGCGATCGAGCAGGCGAATCGCGAAATTGCCGCGATCCTGGAGCGAAATAAATGATTCGCCGCATCCCTCCAGGCCTCAAGTGGGTCGCGCCGGCGCTGCTGGTCCTCGCGGCGCTCTCCATCTATCCGCTGCTCTATCTGATCAAGGTGAGCCTGACCGACGTGCATGGCTTCACACTCACGCACTACACGCGCCTGTTTCAGGACCGGTTATTCCTCACCGCGGGCGCCCAGACTCTACTCTACGCCGCCGTTGCGCTGACGCTCGAATTCCTGCTCGGCCTTGCGCTGGCATTGCTCTTGGATTCGCTCGCGCGCGGCCGCGCGCTGATCCGCGTGGGCCTGCTGGCGCCGATGCTGTTGCCGCCGGTGGTGGCCGCGGTGATCTGGCGGCTCATCTACAATCCGGAGTTTGGCGCCCTGAACGGCATGCTGCGCCAGCTCGGACTCAACACCGCGAGCCTCACCTGGACCAGTGGACGAAGCTCGGCCATGCTGTCGGTGATTCTGGTCGACGTGTGGGAGTGGACCCCGTTTCTGTTCCTGCTGCTCACCGCGGGACTGCAAGCGATCCCCGCGGAGCCGCTCGAAGCCGCGCGCGTCGATGGCGCCAGCTACTGGCAAACGCTTCGCGACGTGGTCCTGCCGCTGCTGAAGCCGACCATCCTGCTGGCGCTGCTGCTGCGCTCGATGGACCTGCTCCGGATCTTCGACCAGATCTTTCTGCTCACGCAAGGCGGACCAGGCTCGGCGACTGAAACGGTGAGCCTGTACATTTACCGCACCGCGTTTCGATTTTCGAACTTCGGCTATGCCGCGGCCATGTCGTTTGTGGGTCTGATAATCACGATGCTGGCGGCCCGTGGCCTGATGCGATTGATGAAAGTGAGGGCCGAAGCATGAAGTGGGGCCGGGCTTCGCACAACCCTCTTCCGAGCCGTGACCGCAGGGAGCGGTTTCCGCCTCCGAGCCACCGAACCGCCATGCGTAAGCATGCGGACAAATGCCGCCTTGTGGGGCCGGGCTTCGCTTTAGCGGGCATAGAGCCGCGACCATCGGGAGCGGTCCGCAGCCGACTTCAGTGCGCTCGCGGCAACTGCGCGCATCCCGACTACACTGACGGCGGAATATGAAGCCACTCTTCAAATATTCAGCGGCACTGCTGGCGTTGGCCGCGGCTCTTGCGCCGATCTACTGGCTGATCACCATCTCCCTGAAGCGCGAGATCGATCAGTTCGCATCGCCGCCCGAATGGTTTCGCTTCACGCCCACATTCGGCCACTACGCCGGAATCTTCGGTCACGACGCATTCGGGCGATACTTTCTGAACTCCGTGATTGTCTCCACCTGCTCCACGCTGATCGCGCTCGTGCTGGGCCTCCCGGCCGCGTACGGGCTGGTCCGCTTCCGCTGGCCGCGCGATTGGGCGCGGGGCATCAGCTTCTGGATTCTCTCCAACCGGATGCTTCCGCCGATCGTCACCATCATTCCGCTGTTCCTGATGCTGCGCGAGGTGCGCCTCTTGAATTCGCTCACGGGCCTGGTTTTGGTCGACGTGTCGCTGAACCTGCCTTTCGTGGTGTGGATGATGCGCGGATTCGTCGAGGAGCTGCCGCGCGAAATCGAGGAAGCCGCGCTGCTCGATGGCGAATCGCGGCTGGGCGTGCTGCTGCGTATAGTGTTGCCGCTGGTGCGGCCGGGGCTGGCCGCGACCGCCGTTTTTTGCCTGATCGTCGCGTGGAACGAGTTTTTGTTCGCGCTGATTCTTTCGCAGACCGAATCGGCGATGACGGTTCCCGTGGGCATCGCCGCGCATGTCACGCAATACGAAATTCAATGGGGCGCGATGAGCGCGGCCGGAGTGGTCGCCATGCTGCCGGTGCTGCTCTTCGCCGCCGCCGCGCAGCGATACTTCGTCCGCGGCCTTTCTTTAGGGGCGCTCAAGGGCTGACCATGAGCTTGCAGATAGAAAACATCGCCAAGCGATTCGGCGCGCAGCAGGCGCTCCGTGGCGTGACCCTCGAAGCCCATGAAGGAGAATTCGTGGTGCTGCTCGGGCCTTCCGGCTGCGGCAAATCCACGCTGCTCCGCATCATCGCCGGGCTTGAGGAGCCCGATGAGGGAACAGTGCGCCTGCTGGGCCGCGACATCACCCGCGCCGAGCCCCGGCACCGCGATGTCGCCATGGTGTTTCAGGGCTACGCGCTTTATCCGCACATGACCATCGCGGAAAACATCGGCTACCCGCTGCGCGTGCGGCGCAGGCCTGCGCGGGAAATTTCGGCCGAGGTCGGGCGGCTTGGCGCGCGCCTC
>JBEKOZ010000511.1:0-4302 GCA_049521275.1 Bryobacteraceae bacterium
GGCATGGAGATACTTTTCGAGGCGTGGGCGCAATTCGGCGTTTAACTGGGTGGCGAGGTAGATGGTCACCACGTCGGCGCCGGTCAGGTCGGCTTCAAGAAGATCGCCCTGGATGATGTGCGCGCGGCCAGTTAATCCGGCTTTTTCAATCGCGGAAGTGGCCTGCGCCGCGAGCTTGGGGGAAATTTCGACGCCCACTGCCTTGGCTTTGTAGCGCAGGGCCGCCGCGACGACGATGCGGCCGTCGCCGCAGCCCAGGTCGAAGACCGTATCGCCGGGCTTGATGTTGGCCAGCTCCAGCATGCGGTCCATGACGCGAACCGGCGTGCCTACGTACGGCGCAAGTTTGTTCGAAAAACGCGGATCCTGAGCGAACGCCGACACGGACGCCAGCGCAAGCATGACTCCTACCCAACGCATACCCAAACCCCCTACCGCAAATCGTTTGCCGCGGACGGCAACGGACTATGACTGTGCTTCGATTTTACTATACGCGAGACCATTTCGGAAAAGGAGAACCACAAGTCTCTTGGACGGCTGATGGTATATTCGGTTCCCCGAAAAACCTTGACCGCGCGGCCAATGGAGTCCTTCCAGGGCACCTGCTGCGGGTTCAGGTTGTAATTCATATAGAAAACGGGATAATCGACGTCAGTTGCGATCGGGGTAAGGGTTTCCTGGGGAACCCCCGCGTCGAGCATGATTTTGGGCCCGGCGAAGACCAGCGCGTCGGGATGATCGTCGGATCCCATCTCCTGCTTAATCAAGTCGGTAAGGAAATCCGTGTCGCCATGCTTCTGCGCCAGGCGCTTGAGATCGACGGTGCCGAGCTTAATCGATTGCAGCGCCTGGCCGAGGGCCGGGAAATCGATCCGCTCCGAACTCTGTTGGCGGTAGAGCACGCGTTGCTCCTGAATGTTGAAGGCGACCAGCGAGAATTTCCCGAACTGGGGTTCCCGGGAAATACGCCTCAAGATCGACACCAGGGCGACCGTATCCATGGGCTGGAGCGCTGCGGAATCGAAATTCTGGGGCGCGAAATTGACCAAAACCTTGATATTCAAGGGCGGGCCGGTGGAGGCGGCGCGCGCCACGGGCGGGTCCTCGGTGAACTGCTCGTTCTGGGAGCGGCGGACGGCGCCGGGAGCCATTTCGAGGGCGATCTGCTTGTCCTTGGGAGGCAGCAGCGCCTCGGAATCCCAATAAAAGGAGCAAACCCGCTCCGCCCGGTCCCGCATCAGCCAGTCGACGTGGTAATTGCCTTCGCCGAGGTCGAAGGCGCCGCCGAGGATGGCGTCGCCGCGGGCATCGTCGGCAATCGACGGCACCCGGATGTGCTGAACGAAATAGACCGGGTCGTTCTTATGATCACTGGGGGTGACGCGGAACAGGATGGTCAGCTTGTTTTCGGCGCCGGAGATATCCTTGAGGGGGACGTTGACTTCATAACCGGCGTGGAAGCGGAGGTCGAAGCCAAGCACGGGTTTAGCCGGGGTTACCGTGCAGACGAGGTCCTTACGGACGTCCTGCGCCTCAAGCACGGCGAGGTCCGAGTTCATCATGTGCAGGCCATCGCCGCCGGTTCCCGCGAGCTGATACTGTGCCTGCGAGTGAACGCAGAGCAGCACCGCCCCACACGGAAATAGCGCCAACCGAGCCCGTAACGACATTGGCTTCCCAGCACCTCCCCCGGGTTAGATCAAGTATCGGGAGAATCGGTACTTCGTATTATGGCTGAAACACAGAGAACGTCAATAGGAAAGGACTTACGAGGGGAATAGAAGGTGTTACCGGCCCCATTCGGTCAGCTGTTGCAGGATCTGCTGGGCGGCCTTTTGTCCGGCGCTCTTCTTGGACATGCCTTGCGCCTGACTTACCCATTCCTTGCCGAGGCGGACTTCGACGGTAAAGGTCTTGGAATGTTCGGGGCCATCCTCACTGACGATCACGTAGCGGGGAGGGGGGAGTTTGAGGGCTTGCGCCATCTCCTGCAAAGAGCTTTTGTGATCGGCTACGGCGTCGTCGATCTCATCGTCGGGGGGCTGGAATGTGCCCAGTACGCTGGCTTCTATGAAGGCGCGGGCGGTGTCCAGGCCGGCATCCAGGTAAAGGGCCGCGATCAGGGCTTCGACGGCGTCCGACAGGAGCGCCTTTTTCTCGCGTCCGCCGGACATTTCCTCGCCCCGGCCGAGCAGCAGAAAATCGCCCAGCTTGAGCTCCTGCGCGACCTGGTGGAGGCGGGCGGCGCTCACCAGGTGGGCCTTGAGTTTCGAGAGACGGCCTTCGGGGGAGGAGGCATAGAGGCGAACCAGGCAATCGCTCATGACGAAACCGAGAATGGCGTCGCCCAGGAACTCGAGTTGCTCGTTGTCGTTGGCCGGCTGGCCGTTGGCGGACTTCTCGTAGACCCTCGATTTGTGCGTCAGGGCCTGTTCCAGGAGGCGTTTATCCCGGAACGAGTGTCCTAATGCCTTTTCGAGAACTTCGAGATCCGCACCCATTGTTAGTTAGTGTCGACGAAATGTTGCGGGGTTTCGTCCATTTTGTGAACACTTGTCATTTCTTGGCTGCTTTGAGGGCCTCAGCACGCTTTTTTTCCTGGGCGACAAACGGCGCGAGCTGCGGGTTGGCGGGCATCTTGGCTAGAACCGCGAGAGCCTCATCGGGCTGTTTGTTGTCGGTATAGGCGGCGGCGAGGCGAATGAAGGTCGCCGGGTCGGGCTGGGCGGGAATCTCGACGGCCTGCTTGAATTCGGCGATGGCCACGTCGTACTTTTTCTGGACCGACGCGATCATGCCGAGGTCGCGATGGGCATCGCCAATGAATTCCTTTTTGACCTCGGCCCACTGGTCGTCGGGGATATTAGGATTGGGCTTGGGCGCGGCCGGTGCAAGCTCCATCGCCTGGCGGGCCAGCTTGTCCGCTTTGGCGAGTTTCTCCTCTTTATCGAGGTCGTTCTCACGGGTGCTGCGGGCCAGCTCCCCGGCCACCATCAACATGGGTTGATAGGCTTTCGGGTCCGATTCAATGGCCAGTTCCGCATAAATGATCACTTTGGCGCCGTCATTCTTGCGCTGGGCTGCCTCGGCTGCCTGCGTGTAGGCCCACGTCTTGAATTCAGTGTCGGCGTACTTGGTGATAAATTCGTCCACCTTGGCGATTTTCGCCGCCGGATCCTGCTCCTTTTGGATCGCCATCAGTGCTTCCGCTTCTTTTTGCGATTTCGGTTTCTGCGCCATCGCCAGCGCCGTCACCGCCAGGAAGGCGGTTAACATTTTCGTCCGCATCCATCACTCCTAAATTTATTTTTTATTGAAAGCTTCCTTCACACCTTTTTCAGCGGCCTTCCGGACCGATTCCGGAGCGCCTTCCACTGCCAGCGCCGCCTTATAGAAGTCCTGCGCCTGATCGCGATCGCCCTGAGAATCGGCTAATCTGGCCAAATATAACAAACTCCACGACTTGGTGTACGCGTCGGGCTCCAGTTCCAGAACCTTGCGGAATAACTGATCGCCTTCCTCCGGCTGACGTTCGAGAATGGCGATCCGCGCCAAACCATAATACGCCTTTGCATGCATCGTTTTCACGGTCGTTTCGGTGAGCACGCTTAAATATTGCTCCTTAGCGAGCTTTAAATCACGTTTGGTGTAACTCGATTCGGCCTTATCGAGCGTCAAGTCGGCGCCTTTCAGCTCGACTGGTTTCACGCCAGTCACATGAACGGTCCGACCGCTCGATTCACTGGCGAACTTGAAATTCTCAAACCGCTTCTCTTCTTTCCGCAGATTGATCTGCTGCACCAGATCGGGGAAAGCCAGTTGCAGCACGGCTTCCTGCTTCTCATAGTTCGTGGCGAGGATCTCGGCGAAAACGGGGGTGAGTATGAATCCTTCTCTGGCTGCCTGCATGGCCAGCTCAGGATTTTTATCCAAACGGCTTTCAGTGGCTTTGATGAAACATTCCGTCGCCAGGAGAATAAAGTTTTTTCTAAAGTGCTCGGCGAGCAGCGGCGAACGCAGCGCGATTTCCAGGAGGGGGGCTTTATCCATGAGCTGGAGGTCGAATTTAAGGCCCAACGGATCGATCAGGTAATGCAGATAGGCGTGGCGAATGTCCGGGATGCGAAGTTCGGCGGAAGGCGTGATGACGACGAAGTAATCGTCGGCGTAGCTGCGCGTTTGCACCTGATTCGGGGCGCCCAGAAGATCGATGTAAATCTGAAAGCGGCGGCCGAGATATCCGCTGGTGGCATTGCGGGTGTAGGCATTGACGAGGAGCACGGCGCGGCTGACCGGCTCATG
>JBEKOZ010000512.1:0-4301 GCA_049521275.1 Bryobacteraceae bacterium
GTATTGCGAGATCCAGTCGAAGACGTGGGACATCGATCCAAGATAGCGTATGGTCGGGGGCCGCAATCGAAGGCTGAAACGCCGACCGGGCCTCGCCACGAGTGCCGACGCGGCACGCCTGGGGGCGCGCGCCACAAAGAAAACCAAGGGGGTGGTGGATACCCGCAAAGGAGACAGGCAAAACCCCCCTCGAAACCCTTGGTGCGGCGCGGGAAGTCCGGCATACTACTTCAACGATGAACACCTACCCCCGAATTTGCAACGAAGTCGGACTGGATTGCGAGACTTGCACGGAGGGCACGGCGCGTCATTTGGCCAAAGTGTGCAGGGGTCTGCGGGGGAAAATGATCGGGCAGATGTTCGTCCAGATTTATACCGATCCGGCATGTTCGAAGATGCACGGGCATTTCACGGCGGCATATCTTGCGGCGGAGCGGCCGTTGGCGATGGCGGCGGTGGCGTAGTAAGGTTAGATGCTCAAGATGGGAAATTCCCGCTATTTCCAGAGCCGGGTCAAGGTCGAGAGAAGTCTCCATCTTTCACCCTCGAAAAGCGCGAGCCAGGATGCGAGTCAGCGCATCGCGGTCTGACTTGGTCAAGCTACCCAATTGCCGGACGATCCCGCTCTTTGGCAGCACGGTAAGTTTGTGGATGCGAATAAATGATGGCACATTCAATCCCGCCTCCTTCCATTGCTCGACAGGGAGGTCGTATTCCGACAGCCTTGGACGAGAGGTGACAGGTGCTGCGACGAAATCGGCGTCTCCGGCGTCCAGAAGTACGATCGCGGGGCGTACTTTCCCTCCCTCGGTCTGGTGAAACTCCATCCGCAGGAGGATTACGTCACCGATTTGGAGTTTCATCCATCAGTTGCTGGTAGACCGCATCCTCGGTCGCGTACGCGGCTTCGAAGCGCTGGCGGCCTTGAACTCGCCATACGCTATCCTCATCGTTCGCGTCCCACTGGAGGACGACGCGAAGCGACTCTCCGCGCGGAAGTTGACCTGCGATTTCCTCAGGTACAGCGATTTGCCCGTCCGGAGTGACGGTGCCTTCGAATTCGACTGCCTTCATGAGTTCATCATCGCACTTCCCGAATTAACAGCACCGTGCCCGCGTCGATTTGGCTTGATACTTCTCATCTGAAAATCTTCGCCATTCTTCGGCTGAATGCGCTGCTCCATGCGCGGCCAGGTGACGACGATAGGCGGTCTGGTCGGTTAGCTCGTCTAGAATGCCGCGCAGGATGGCGAGGAATTTTCTCATGCCAGCTCCGATTGGATGAAGGGGGTTTCCGTCAAGCGAGCATCGCGAGTACCGCTCAGGATGCCGGTCCAGACGCGGATGGAGTCGATCAGAATTACGGTCACTAACATAAGAAACGCCGCGCAGACGGCGGCGTCCAGGCGGTTGTTGAAGATTAGCGTTGCGGTGGCCGAAGTTTGGATGCCGACCGCCAGCTTATCAGCTTGGGCCAGGAATCCCAGATCTGGCAATGGCGAGAAAATCTTCTGCCATCCGGCGGTGAACGTGATGGTCACGAGCCACGACAGCGGGACGAGCGTCACCCAGAGATACTTCGCGCCATGCATCTTGATCAGGATCGTGGTGGCGACGCACAAAGCGATGGTCGCCAGCAGTTGGTTGGCGATGCCGAACAGGGGCCACAGTGAATTGATGCCTCCCAGAGGATCGCGCACGCCCTGGAGCAGAAAATATCCCCAGGCCGCGACCACGACGGCGCTCGTTGCCAGCATGCCGGGCTTCCAGTTGTTCCTTTTCATTGCCGGAGACATGTGGCCGAGCAGGTCCTGCAACATGAAGCGGCCGACCCTGGTGCCGGCGTCGAGCACAGTCAAGATAAACAGCGCCTCGAACATGATCGCGAAGTGATACCAGAACGCGAGCAGGCGGCGGCTTCCTCCGACGAAGGTGAAGATGTGCGCCATGCCGAGCGCGAGCGACGGCGCGCCGCCGGTGCGATAGAACAGGGTCTTCTCCCCGACATCGCCGGCGAGCTGCTGCATTTCGGGCGCGGTGACGGGGAATCCCCAGGCGCTGATTTTCGCTACGGCCGCGTCCGGAGTGGCGCCGACGATGCCGGCGGGTGAATTGACCGCGAAGAAAATCCCCGGCTGCAACGACGCGGCGGCGATGAGGGCCATGATGGCCACGAAACTTTCGAGCAGCATCGATCCGTAGCCGACGCCGCGCGCATTGGTTTCTTTCGCCAGCAACTTGGGCGTCGTGCCCGAGGAGATCAGCGCGTGAAATCCGGAGATCGCGCCGCAGGCGATGGTGATGAAACAGAACGGGAAAATTTTGCCCGCGAAAATGGGGCCCGTTCCGTCGACAAAGCGCGTCAGCGGGGGCAACTGCAATTGGGGATGGACCAGCACGACTCCCAGGGCGAGCATCAGCACGACGCCGAGTTTCACAAATGTACTGAGGTAATCGCGAGGCGCGAGCAATAGCCAGACCGGCAGGGCGCTGGCCATGAATCCATAGACGATCAGGGCCAGGGCGAGCGTGGTGCCTGAAAAAGTGAACCACGGCGACCAGGATGCCGATTCGGAAACCGCTTGCCCGCCGAAGATGCTCGCCACGATCAAAACGAAGCCCACAATCGAGCATTCCAGCACTTTGCCGGGGCGCCAATAGCGCAGGTAGAGGCCCATGATCAGCGCGATGGGAACGGTGGCGGCGATGGTGAAGGTTCCCCAGGGGCTGGACTTCAACGCGTTGACGATCACGAGGCCCACGACGGCGAGGAGGATAACCATGATCAGCAGGACGGTGATCAGCGCGGCGAAGCCTCCGGTGCGCCCGATCTCTTCGCGGGCCATCTGGCCCAGAGATTTGCCGTCGCGGCGCATGGAGCAGAACAGGACCACGAAATCCTGCACGGCGCCGGCCACGACTGCGCCGACGATGATCCAGAGCGCGCCGGGCAGATAGCCGAACTGGGCCGCGAGGGTAGGGCCAACCAGCGGACCTGGCCCGGCGATGGCGGCGAAATGATGGCCGAAGACGATCCACTTATTGGTCGGCTCATAATCGTGGCCGTCGCGGAGGCGCTCCGCCGGGGTGGCGCGGCGGTCGTCCAGCGCCATGACGCGAGCAGCCAGAAATCCAGCGTAAAAGCGGTATCCGATTAAATAGCTGCAAACGGCGGCGACCACCAGCCACATGCTGTTGACGGGCTCTCCACGAGACCGGGCAATGGTGGCCATGGCAAACGCGGCGGCAATCGCAAGCAGCACCCACAGGAGACGCGAGAAGAAGCGAAGCATTCTAAAAAGAATACAGAAGCCGCGCCCTCCGCGCCAGACCTAAGGTGTTTCCCCGAGCAGGAATTGCAAGAAAACCCGGGCGGTCTAAGAGCAAACCTGAAACTAAATGGGGGCGAGGGTCGATTGCCGGCATCCGATATACCATTTAGCCTGTTAAAGGAGGGCGAATCCTTGCTTCGCAGCATCATCATCAGTCCGGACACGGAACTGGCCGAGCGGTTGGAAACGGCTGCGACCCTAACGGGCGAGGTGTCCGTCAACCGCGTGCTGGATCACTATCCCACGGCGATCGACCTGGTGCGCACGGTTCGCGCCCATGCGCCGGATGTTATTTTCCTGAGTTTCGAGTCGCTGGAGAAAGCCCAGGAAGTGGTCGCGTTTGTGGAGAAGGAGGCGGATGGCGTACAGATCATCGCCATCCATCGCAACTGCGACGCGCCGATCCTGCGCGAGACCATGCGCCTGGGCGTCCGGGAATTTCTTTCCTTCCCCTTTGAGCGCTCGTTGCTGATGGATTCGATCGGGCACGTGAAAACGCTGCTGGAGCGCAAGCCGCCCTCTCACGAAGCTACCACCCAGGTCTTTTCGTTCCTGCCGTCGAAGGCCGGCGTCGGCACCTCGACGATGGCGCTGAATGTCAGCTCCGCTTTGGCGCAACGTCCGCATACACGCGTCCTGCTTTCCGATTTCGATCTTAATAGCGGGATGGTGCGCTTCCTTCTGAACTTGCGCAACGAATATTCGGTGATCGATGCGGTGGAGCATTCGCTCCACATCGATGAAAACCTGTGGCCGCAGCTGGTGACGACCATGGGTCAGCTCGACGTGCTGCACGCGGGCCGGGTGAATCCCAATCTGCGCATCGAAGGAACGCAGATTCGCAATCTGGTGGAGTTCATGCGCCGCAACTACAACGCGCTGTGCTTCGATCTTTCCGGAAATCTCGAGAAGTATTCGATCGAGTTGATGCAGGAATCGAAGCGCGTGATGCTGGTGGTGACGCCGGAG
>JBEKOZ010000513.1:0-4285 GCA_049521275.1 Bryobacteraceae bacterium
CGCCGCTATTGTATTGGATGATCGCGGCAGGGCATGTCGCGCGGCTGCCCGGCGAATGGGCGGCAAGGCTTCCGGTGGCGCTGCTCAGCCTCGCGTTCCTGCTGCTGTTTTTCTTCCTCATCGCCGGCGAATTTTCGACGAAAACCGCCATCGCGGCGGTGACGATTCTGGCCACTTCGGCGGGCTGGCTCGCGTACAGTTTCGTGGCGTTGACGGACTTGCCGATGTCGGCATTGCTGGGAGCGGCGATGCTGGTGGCGCTATTTGAAAAGCGCGCTTGGAGCGGATTCGCGGCCGGGGCGCTGCTGGGATTGGCGGTGCTGGCGAAGGCCTTCGTGCCGCTGGTATTGTTCGCGCCCGTATTCCTGATCGCGCGCGGCAAGCGGGCGGCCATCACCTTGGGATTGATTGCGGTTGCTCTGCCGTGGCACGTCCTCTGCTTCCTGCGCAACGGACACGCCTTCTGGGACGAGTATTTCTGGCGCCAGCAGTTCTCGCGGTTTTTCACGCCCGAAAGACAACACGTGCACGCCTGGTGGTACTATCTGCCGGTGCTGCTGGCGGGATTGTTCCCGTGGATTCCCTGTGTCGCGCTGCTGGCGCGCCGGTCGACCTACACCGACGTCCGGATGCGCTACTTGGGCGCGTGGCTGCTGTACGGCTTCCTGTTTTTCTCCGCCTCGCAGAACAAACTAGCCGGCTATCTGCTGCCGCTGATGCCGGGGCTGGCGGTGCTGTTGGCGGTCGGACTCGATCAAGCGCTTGAGAAATCCAAGATCGTCCCCTGGCTCCTGGCCGCGAGTACTGCGTTTCTGATCGTGCTGCCCATGTTGGTCAACGCTCTGCCCCAGGCGATCCTCGCGGGCGTCGGACGGACGCACATCAATTTCATTCCCGGGATGCCGTTCCTGTTGGTGGCGGGCGTGGTGTGGTGGCTTTCCTGGTCCTGCAAGCCGTCGCTGGCGATCCTGTCGGCCGGCATGGCGGTGCTCTTTGGCGTGGCGTATCTCAAAGGCGCGGCCTTTCCCGAACTGGACGACCGCGTATCCGTGCGAGGCTTCTGGCGGACCCATGGCGCGGACGCCGCGGGCGCTTGCCTGGATGGCGTGGGACGAACGCTCGAATACGGCCTCAACTACTACGCGGAACGCCCTTTTCACGCCTGTGCGGCAGGCGAAACACCGCGAATTGCGGTGATCGATGGAAGGTTGACGGTGGAGCGCTGACCGGCCATGTGGGGCGGGCTATTGAGCCGGCAGCCTGCTTTGAAGCAGGCTTTCGCTGGTGGCGAGTAGAGACAGAGCCGCTCCGGAGAGCGGCTGCCGGCTCTGATAGCCCGCCCCACAAAGGTCCTTCGCGGACAGCTCACCAGAGTCCGGGGACTCCTTAGCAGCTGGTCGTGGTCGGAAATGCAAAAGGGGCGAGCCCTCAAGCCCACCCCCGTTTGGTTGAAACGAAATCGCTAAAATCTATTTCTTCTTCCCGCCCTTTTTCTTGGCTGTTTTCTTAGGAGCCGCCTTCTTAGGAGCCGCTTTCTTCTTCGGAGCGGCCTTCTTTGGCGGAGCCTTCTTAGCCGCTTTTTTCGGTGCAGCCTTCTTCACCGCCTTCTTAGCCGCGGCCTTCTTAGGAGCTGTCTTTTTCGCGGCTGGCTTCTTAGGAGCTGCCTTCTTAGCAGCCGCCTTGGCTGGAGCCTTCTTCGCGGCAGCCGGCTTGGGAGCCGCCTTCTTAGCCGGAGCCTTTTTGGCGACCGCCTTGGCGACAGGTTTCTTCGCAGGCGCGGGTTCAGATTCCGCGACTACGACGATGGTTTCCGTCACCGCTACAGGAATGGCGACCGGAATGGCCACTGGGAGATCTTCTTCGTCGTCCCCGTAATCGCCCAGATCGTCGTCCACGTTGATCGGCGTCCCCTCCTCGTAGTCGTCTAATTCGTCATCCTCGACTGAAAGTCGATACTTCAGCATTCTTGTCTGCCTCCTAGAGGCGCACGTCCAAGCGGGCGCCAGAGCGTAATCAAAAATTAGAATATCGCGTTTTCACTTTAAGGCAAGAGAAAAAGCGAAGGGATGGGAAAAAGAAACGCCCTAACTGCTGGGCGTCCGCGCCGACGCCGCCCGCTTCACCGGAACTTTGCTGGCGCTTCTCTGCGCGGTCTTTGGTGCGGCCTTCGGCGCCGTTTTTTTCTGGCGCAGCGCCGACGCGACCGGCGCAGCCGCCGGACGCCGCTTCACCGCGGCTTTATGCGCCGCCGGCGCCGTCCGATCCCCCGGATATCCCACCGGAATCGCCATCAGCGCCCCCGCCTCCGGCAGCGCCTCGTGATTCACTTGGCTGATCGACGCCGTCTGCGCGCTATAGCGCTTCGCCAGGCCCGCGAACGTATCGCCCTCGCTCACCCGGTGCAGCCGCCACGCATCGCGCTTGTTCGCCGGCACCACCGCGAACGCCGTCTCGACTGCCCCCAGCGTTCCTTTCGGCACATGCACGCTGAACCCCGCCGGCGCCACCGATTTCAGCAGCCCGGGATTCAGCTCCTTCAGTTCGCTCAACGGCCGGTCGACCGCATCGGCGATCAGGGCCAGATGGGTCGGAGACTCCAGCGCGATCGATTCCGTCTCCACTTCGCTCTCCACATCCAGGTGATCCAGGCCGTATTCCGGAGCGTTCTTGCCGATAATGGTCATCGCCAGAATCACCGGTACGTAGTTGGCCGTCTCCCTGGGCAGCGCGTTCAGCCGCCGCAGCTCGAAGAAATCGGCATAACCGGTGCGCATCACCGCATGATCCACGCATGCCGGACCGCAATCGTACGCCGCCATCGCCAGATACCAGTCCCCGAAGTGGGTGTACAGATCCTTTAAATAACGGGCCGCGGCGCGGGTCGCTTTTTCCGGATCCATGCGATCGTCGGTCGACGGCGTCTGCTTCAGCCCGTAATCGTGCCCGGTCGCCCTGGAGAATTGCCACAGCCCGACGCACATCTTGTTGGACATCGCGCGCGGCAGATAACCCGATTCCGCCTGGGCCAGAAAGATCAGCTCCTGCGGAACCCCTTCCTCGGCCAGAATCCGCTCGATCATGGTCTTATATTTGGCTTGCCGCCGCAGCCCCGCCGCGATAATCTTTTTGCCCCGGTCGCTCGAAAAGAAATTGACCGCTCCGATCACCGTATCGTGCTGCTGCAACGGCAGTTGAGACGCGGTCGAGTGGATCACGTCCCGCACCTGGCCGCGCGTCCCCGGGGTGACTGAAAACGTCAGCTCCGCCATGTCGTCCTTGGGGCTCTTGTCGTAAACCACCTGCTCGGATTCGCCCACCGCCGCCTGATCGGCGTCATAGCGGTAAATCGCTTCGATCAGCTCCTCCAGGCGCCTCTCGACGCGCGCACGCTCCGGCAAATCCGCGGGAGCCGACAACAGCGCCTGCACCGCGCGGTCGAACTCCTGCCGCGCATCCCCGGTGCGCCCGGCTTCGAGCGCCCTCTTCCCCTCGGCAAAGCGATCGTCGGCCTTCTTGATCAGAAACTCGGCATCGGTCGGGCGAGCCAGAGGAGCCACCGGCTCAGCCATCGCCGGAATTTCATTGCCGTAAAAAACGCTGGGCGGCGCAGGAGGGTCCAGCACTGGCTCCGCGGGAGCAGCCATGGCCCGCGCCGGCGGCAGAAAGAACTGCTTCACCGGCGGACGGCTGGTCAAGGCGCAACTGGACACCAGGACGGCGCCGGCGGCGACTAAAGCTCCGCCAGTTCGCGACTTAAGGACCATTCGCATGCCTGTTAGTTCGACAGTTTAACAGAAACATAACAGTCCCCGTCAAGCGGCGTATGCTATTGTGTAGAAAATCCGAATGTCATGACCAACACCATTGAGACGCGAATTGTCGAGCCGGCAACCACCGTCGTCGAGATTTCCGGCCGCCTCCATCTCGGCAATTCTCTCAGCTACGCCGAAACGTTCATCAAACGGCTCATCGCCGAGGGCAGCCGCAAGCTGGTCATCGACATTGCCGGCCTGGAGTTCATCGATAGCGCCGGCGTCGGCATGTTAATCAGTTGCAGCGGCGACATGGATCAAGCCGGCGGACTCCTCCGCATCTCCGGCGCCGGCGGCCCGGTCCTGAAGACCTTCGAGGTGGTCCACATGGACCGCATCGTCGCCCTGGACCCCGACGTCGAATCCGCCTGCCGCAAGCTGGTGTAGCGTCCCTGTCCGCATGCTGACCAGGCTGCGGAAAAAGTCTTTGTCAATGCCAATCGGTAAATCGGCGACGCAATTAGACGCGCTGT
>JBEKOZ010000514.1:0-5947 GCA_049521275.1 Bryobacteraceae bacterium
GCGCTCAGCGGTTTCGAAAGATAATCGTCCATTCCCGCGGCGATGCACCGGTCGCGATCGCCCTGGATCGCATGAGCGGTGAGCGCGACGATGGGCACGTGCTCGCCGGTCCCCCGCGCCCGCTCCAGCTCCCGGATGCGCGCCGTCGCCTCGAAGCCATTCATCTCCGGCATCTGCACGTCCATCAGGATCAGATCGAATCGTCCCGCCGCGTGCGCCTGAACCGCTGCCGCACCATCGGCGGCGAGGCTGACCCGGTGTCCCATTTTCTCCAGCAGCCGCGTGGTCAGCTTCTGGTTGACCACGTTATCCTCGGCCACCAGCACGTTCAGCAGACGTGCGTTGGCGACCTCGGGCCGCGGCGCCGCCGCGAGAAGGCCGCCCCCAAAGCCATGGAGAGCCCGATTGAGCGCGAGCGACAAATCGGCTTCACTCACCGGCTTCACCACATACTGCTGAACTCCAAGACGCCGGCACTCCGCCGCATCCGAATGCAGCTCCGCGGCGCCGAGCATCATGACCATCGCCGGCGGCCGTGGAAGTCTTTGCGCGCAACGCGCGACCTCAAAGCCGTCGGCCCCGGGCATCTGCGCGTCGACCAGCAGCAGGTCGAACGGCCTGACTTTCATGGCGGCAACAGCTTCTTTGCCGCCGGGCGCCGTCTGAACGGTTGCGCCCCGCCGCTCCACCAGTTCGCTGAGGAAAGTTCTCGATCTCGCGTTGTCATCGGCGATCAGCACGCGCACGCCTTCGAGTGATCGATCCGGCGGGGCCGCGGGACATTCGATGACATCCGCGGGCAGGCTGAACCAGAAGCGGCTTCCCCGCCCTACCTGGCTCTCCACGCCGATTTCGCCATCCATCATGCGGATCAGTTTGGTGGAAATGGAAAGGCCCAGTCCCGTTCCCCCGAACTTCCGCGTGGTCGAGCCATCGGCCTGTTCGAAGGGTTTGAAGATGGAGGCGAGCTTATCCGCCGGGATGCCGATTCCGGTATCCGTCACCGCGAACAGCAATTGCACCGGCCGGGCCGACGGATCTACGACCGAGACATCGACCGAGATGTCCCCCTCGTTCGTAAACTTGATGGCATTACCGACCAGATTCAGCAACACCTGCCGTAGACGCGCCGGGTCGCCGATCACCTTCGAAGGAACCAGCGGACCGACGTGCTTGGTCAGCTCGATGTTTTTCTCGTCCGCACGGAGTGCGACCGTCTTCAACACGTTCGCGACCACACTGCGGATATAGACAGTGGTCTGTTCCAGCTCCATCTTTCCCGCCTCGATTTTGGAGAAATCGAGGATGTCGTTGATCACCACCAGCAGCGAATCCGCCGAGACCTTCACGGCGCCCAGGTATTCCCGCTGCTCCTGATCGAGCCGCGTGCTGAGCGCCAGGTCCGTCATACCGATGATTCCGTTCATGGGAGTCCGGATTTCGTGGCTCATGTTGGCTAGAAACTCGCTCTTCATCCGCGCCGCCTCTTCCGCTTTCTCTTTGGCGGTATTGAGTTCCGCGGTGCGCTCGGCGACCACCTCCTCCAAACGGTCGCTGTGACGGTCGAGCTGCCGCTTGCTGCTCTCGATTTCCCCCAGCATTTCATTGAACGCCACGATCAGGTCCCCCACCTCGTCATTGGGACCTCGCGCCGCGCGAGTCGAATAGGTCTTGGTGGAGGAGACCAGGCGTGCCGTCGCCGTCAGCTTGAGAATCGGCTGGATAAGGGCCATCAGAACTCGTGAGTACACTGCGATTGCAATGATCGCGGGGAGCGCCAGGGCGATCAGCGTGAGGAGCAGATAGCGGACGATTCGCGCGTACAGCTCGCTCTGATCGCTTCGAATCGAGATGGTGCCGACCCGTTCGCCGTTCAGCTCCACCGGACGGACCAGGATCAGCACCCCATGATTCACATGCGCGCCCGTGGGCGGAGCCTCGCGCGCCGGAGGGTTCCTGTCCTTGCCGCTCCGGTAGCTGGCGAACAGAATGCCTCGCCTGTACAAATCGGCGGAGAGCACGGAAGGAATGGTGCGCAGCGCGGCCAGCGTTTCCGCGGCATTCTTGGCGTCTTCAAAAACCAGCGCCGCGGCGGAGTTCGCGCCCACCACGTCGGTGACCGCGGATATTTGGATGGTGTTCTCCCGGCGAAAGGTGAAGTACTCATTCATGATCGAGACCAGGCAGGCCAGAAATACGAAGAGACTCGCCGGAAGCGTTGCCGCAAGCATCAGTTTTCGGCCGAAGGACATACGGGCGCCGATCACAACGTCTTCCCCAGTTTCAGCAGTTGCGAACTCACGCGCAGGCCGGCGGATCGGGCAACCGTCGGCCGGATTTCAAAGTGTACGCGGTTGTCTTCAATATAAAAATTGATAATTCCGCCGGATTTGAGAAATCCGGGAGCCTCGCCAACGGTCAGCATTCCCGGTAGGGCTGGTATGCCGATTCGTCCAAAATCGGCGCCGCCGATAAACAGTATGTTGCAGTCCTTCACGTCGCCCACCCGGGAAAACCGGCGCACCTGGACCGGGCGGCCGTTCACGATCTTGCCCTTAACGGTCTGATCGAGCACTTCCCCAAACGGGTCGTGCCCCAGGACGCCGATCACCCACGGCGTATCGCCCGCGGCGGGCGGCCACTCGACGAACTTCAGAAAGTTGAACAGAAACGCGGCCTTGACCTGATACTCCAGGCGATCCTGGGCCACCACCTGCGCAGGCCGGATCGCCAGCAGAACGACGGCGATCGCGCTGAGAATCGCTCGGCCCATGATCAGAATCTCCAGGTGAACTTGCCATAGAAATTGCGCGGGACCTCGGAGGTCTGATTGAAGCGTGTCGACTCGTACTCCACGTGATTCGCTTCAAAGGCGTCCTGGACTCCCAGCGAGAACTCGATCTTCGGCTTGGGCCTCCACCCGATGCGCAGGTCGCCGCGCAGGTGCTGCGGAATGCCGGTCTCGAGCATCGCCGCGGTGTAATAAAGCGCCGTGTCGATCTGTATCGTACGCGTCAGATCGAAATTCGAGCGGACCTCCCACTGATGATGTGGAGTGGCGGAGCTGGTGCGAAACTCATCCGGACCGGTGTCGCCCGCGTAGGGATGCGTCTCGACGCGCAGCCAGTTGTATCCTCCAGTCAGCCTCCACCGTTCGGTCGCGTTCCAGGTGGTGGCAAGCTCCGCGCCGTAGGATTCGCCGTAGCGGCCGTTTCCGGTGACAACCGGGATCTCCAGGTAAGGCAGACCAGAGGCGAACGCAAGGACGGGTACGCCCTGGGTCGCGCTCATGAGATGTTGATAGACGTTGTAAAACATCGAGGCGTCGAAGGAGAGCTGTTTCGCCGCCTGTACGCGCTGGCCGGCTTCATAAGCAAGCACGGTTTCGGAGCGAGCCTGGGGATTACCCAGCGCGTTCACGACACCCAACAAGGAAGGAATTGAAGGCGAGCCGGATGGTATGGCAATCGGCGCCTCGTAGAGATCGAGCCCCTGGTCGATGAGAGATGGCGTTCGCACCGCGCGCGATACGGCAATCCAGTAGGAGAGCGTCTGGACGGGCGTCCACAACAGCCGGCCGGTGGGTTCCAGCGCATAGCCGATCGATTCGATATGGCTCGCCTGCGCGCCTACGATGAAGGTGAGCTTGTTCGGAATCAGTGCGATTTCATCTTGCGCGAACAGGGCGACCTCATCGTGATCGTCACGGGGCGGATTGAACCGGAGAGCCGCGCCCGGCGTCGATTGGAAGGAGGCGTCACGAAAAATGAATCCGTAAATCACATCGTTTCTCGCGCCGGCGTGCAGATGATGCTGAAATCCGTAGTCGTAGGTCTTAAATTCGCCGGTGGCCTGCGGATCGTCCCGCAGCATATATTCAAAGGAGAAGCGAACTTCAATGCTCGACGTCTCCGAAATGATGTGCTGCCATCGCGCCAGCACATTTCCTCCATCGGTGCTGATCCTGTCGTCCGCGGGGGGTGCGTCTGGAGACGCGATGGTTCCGGCGGGGACCAGCAATCCGAGGCTGGAATCGTAGAGGCCGCCGGAAACCAGCAGCGAGTCTTTCGGAGAGATATCCCAGTCCAGCCGGAAATCGGCGCTGCGGCTGACCCACCCGCGCGAGGGACTGGTGCTCGAGAGAATCTGAAAGGGGTCGTAATCCGTGTTTTGCGCGCCGATTCGGTAAAACGCGCCGGGCGAGGCTTCGCCGCCATAGCGCACGGACCCGGCGGACATGGTTTCGGATCCGCCTACGCCCGCGACCATTCCCAGCACCAGGAGTTTGTTCGAATATTCGTCGTTGAATCCACGAATGCCGATCGCCCAGGAGCCGCTGGACAGCCGCGCCACCTGCACGCCGGGCGCGAGGCGAAGCAGTTCGGGGAGAATGGAGATGCCGGAGCGCCGGATATCTTCCGCCGAAATGACGAACATGGAGGCAGCGGTCGAGCCAAGGCGCTGCACCTTTTTCGACGCCGAAGTGACCTCGATATCCATCAGGTCTTCGAGGCTCGCGTCGGCGAGATTTCCCTGATTTTGCGGCAAGGGGGCTTGCTGCGCCGACACCCAGGGCAGGCAAGCGGATATTAGGATAATCCCACCGAGCTTCCGATACGCCATATGAGCGTTATCGGACCGAATGGAATAAGTAAGAGGAACGGCTAAGCGCGGGCCTTAGACCACGTCGACGCCCATCGACCGGGCTGTGCCCTTCACCGAGTTCATCGCCGCCTCCACCGTGAAGCAGTTCAGATCCGGCATCTTGATCTTGGCGATCTCCTCAACCTGCTTCAGCGTGATCTTGCCCACGCGATTCTTGTTCGGCTCGGCCGAACCCTTCGCCAAACCGCAGGCGCGTTTGATCAGCACCGGCACCGGCGGCGTCTTGGTGATGAACGTGAACGAACGGTCCGAGAAAATCGTGATCACCACGGGGATGATCAGCCCTTCCTGGTCCTTGGCCGACGTCTTCGCGTTGAACGCCTTGCAGAACTCCATGATGTTGACGCCCTGCGGACCGAGCGCGGTTCCCACCGGGGGCGCCGGCGTGGCCTTGCCGGCCGGGATCTGCAATTTCACACTAGCAGTAACTTTTTTTGCCATGACCTAAACCTTTTCCACTTGTAAGAAATCCAACTCCACCGGCGTCGCGCGGCCGAAAATCGTCACCAGCACGCGCAGCGTATTGCGCTCCGGATTCACCTCGTCCACCTTGCCCGAGAAATTCGCGAACGGCCCGTCGTTGATGCGCACATTTTCGTTCTTCTCGAAACTCATCTTCGGACGCGGACGCTCCGCCGAGCTCGCCTGGCGATACAACACCGAATTCACTTCGTCGGCCGTGAGCGGCACCGGCGAATTGCCTCCGCCCACAAAACCGGTCACCCGAGGGGTCGCCTTCACGGCGTGCCACAGCTCGTCGTTCATGTCCATTTCGACCAGCACGTAGCCCGGATAGAGCATCCGCTTGCTGGTCACTTTTTTCCCGTTCCGCAGCTCCACCACCTCTTCAGTAGGAATCAGAATCTGGCCGATCTGATCGGCGAATCCGAAAGCTTCCGCCCGGCTCTTCAGCGAGCTCGCCACCTTCTGCTCAAAACCAGAATAGGTGTGAATGATGAACCACTTTTTGTCCGAAAGCGGCAGTTCCGCCGCCGGTTCCTCGGCTGCGGCAGCCGCCTCTTCATGATGTTCCGGCTGGTGTTCGGCCTCGGGCGTCGACTCGTCCTCGGGAATCATATCGTCTGCCATTGTCGTCGCGCCTCTACTTCGTAAACGTATCGAACAGCTTCTGAATCGCGCGGCCGAAGATGGCATCGACGACTGCAAAATAGCCGGCAAATGCAAATACGGCGACGATGACCACCGCGGTCGTGGCGCGCACCTGTTTCCACGGCGGCCAAGTCACGCGCTTCATCTCCAGATGGAGCTCTTCGAAATAATT
>JBEKOZ010000515.1:0-6773 GCA_049521275.1 Bryobacteraceae bacterium
ACCCCGAAAGAAGGCAATCCGCAGACCATGTACTTTCAGAAGAAATCCGGACTTGCCGTGAAGATCACGATGGTCGCGGTGAGCCAGATGGGCGATTTGCCTTTTGAAGTGACTTCGAGCGATTACAAAGCGTTCGGCGGTGTCTCCATCCCGACCAAGATCATGCAGAAGGCCGGCGGGCAGGAGTTCAGCATCACGATCAGCGATGTGAAAACGAATCAGCCGATTCCCGCGGACCGCTTCGAGCCACCGGCGGAAATAAAGGCGCTGATCAGCAAAGCCGCGGAGAAGAAGTAGCGCCGCTCCCCTGAAAATAGGGGGTAACGCGTAGATTTCGTGTTGGGCGTCAAAACGAATCGCCGTTACGGGGCAGGCGTCGAGACGAGTCTCGACGCGGCACGCAAAGAGTGCGTGCGCCACAGGAAGCATTTTCATCACCTACGGTGAGCCGCAGGCTCTATTGTTCGTGCGGATGGTCCAGATCGAGCGGAGGGTCCACGCTGCGGTAGAAGCGAGAGCGGCAACTGCGGCAACGGAACGGCCAGCGGCCAAAGGCGCGCTGCAGCATGGCGTAGACTCCTTCGCTCTTTGAGCGGCGGATATCGGGCGAGCCGCATTTGGGGCACTGCGCACCTTGCTTTATGGTTTCGTGTTCTTCAACCGACATGATCGAATGCGGCGCTAACTGTACGAAGAATAGCATGCGTACTGGATATTTTTCTCAATACAGGTTATAAACGTTACTTGGGACCCTTTCTACAGGCGCTGTTTCACGGCTCCAAACGCCGGGCTGGCATCGCGGTGGTGGTGATCGCAGCCAGCGCGTATGGATGGTTGTTTCTGCGCGGGCCGCAGGGCCTGGAAACGCTGCTCGAGAAGCGCCGCGAAATTCGCCAGCTGGAGGAGCGGAACGACGCGATCCGGCGTGAAAACGAGCAGCGCAAGGAACGGATCCACCGGCTGGAGTCAAGCCGCAGCGAGCAGGAAATGGAAATTCGCAAGCAATTGAAGCTGCAGAGGCCCGGCGAAACGACGTTCATTTTGCCCGAGTCGGAACAGAAAGAGAAAGCAGTTCCTCCGCCCGAGTGAACAATTCCGCGGCGCGCGCGGCCGTTTTCGCTTCCACCGACAATCTGAGGATGGGCTCCGTGTTCGATGCGCGGGCGTGAATCCAAGCGTGGCTCAAGATGAGTTTTAATCCGTCGCGGCGATCGAGCTGCGCATCGGGCCACTCCGCGGCGAGCCGCTGCATGAGGGTTCCAAGCCATCCATGCTCCAGCGCGAAAGTGGCGGAACGTCGACAATAACGCGGCAGGGATGCGGCCAGAGCGGAAACGGTCATGTCCGCCGAAGCCAGGCGGTCCAGCCACAGGGCGATGCCCGCGTAGCTGTCGCGGCAGTACTGGACGGCGGGAAAAATGACGCCGCCGTTGCCTCCTTCTCCGCCGATCACGGCCTCAAAGGCGAGCATGGCTTCGACCACGTTGGCTTCGCCAACCGGCGTGCGATGGACCGGCGAGCCATGGGACGCGGCAATATCGTCGATGGCCATGGAAGTGGTGAGGTTCACGACCACGGGGCCCGGTTTCCGCGCCAGCACTGAGTCCACGGCGACGGCGAGCACGTCGTCGTTATCGAGCACGCGGCCGGTTTCATCGACGACGGCGAGGCGATCACCATCGGGGTCCTGTCCGAATCCGATGTCGCAGTGGTTCTCGACGACGAGTTTCGATAGATCGGCGAGAGTGTCTGGCCGCGGCTCGGCGACGCGGGGGAAGGGCTGGGTGGAATCGACCGAAATGGCATGGAGTTCGCACTGCATTTCGTCGCGAAGAAATTGCGGCGTCATCACGGAACCGGCTCCGTTGACGGCATCGAGGGCGACGCGGAACTTGCGGGCACGAATGCGTTCTAGATCGACCTGCGCCAGCACGCGGTCGAAATGGCGGCGGATGGGCGCGGAGAAATCCTCGATCACGGGGCAGATGTCGGCGGCTTCACGGAAGGCGCTCTGATGATAGATGTCGAGCAATTCGCCGCGTTCGTAATGATTGAAAAAGAGGCCGGAGGCGTTGAACAGCTTCAGGGCATTGTATTCGGGCGGATTGTGCGAGGCAGTGATGGCGAGGCCGCCGCGGGCGCCGATGGCTCCGGTATAGAGCTGGATGGTGGGGGTGGGGAGAACGCCGACGTCGATTACCTCACAGCCGGCGGCAAGAAGTCCGCACTGGACCGCGTGTTGCAGCATGGGTCCGGTGGCGCGGGTGTCGCGGCCGACGACGACGCGTCCAGTGCCGACGTAGGTTCCGAAGGCCTGCGCGAAGGCGCGCGCGAGCTGCGGAGTGAGGAACGGTCCGACTACGCCGCGGATGCCGGAGACGCCGATTTTGAGGAGATGCTCACGCGGCATACTGGCGGACCTGATCCATCAATTCCTGAAACAGCATGCGCGGAGGAACGCCGCGATGTTCGCAGATGACGCGCACGACCGGCTCGGTCTGGCTGACGCGGACGTGGAACCATTTGGTGGGCCAGTCGACGCGAAGACCGTCGGTTGTGTTGGCGCGGCCGTCGGCGTAGCGGCGTTCGAGATGGGCAAATAAGGCAGGAATACGCTGTGGAAGGAGCGGAATCTGGCCTTTCAAGATGGAATAGCGCGGATAGCCGGCGAGAATATCGGAGAGCCGCGCGCGGCGCTGATGGAGCATCGACAGGACGGCGAGCATGGAAGCGATGCCGTCATAAACGAAGCCATGGCGAGCGCATCGGTCGCGGCTTGACGCCCGACGGGGATGCGCAGAACCGTCCCGCCGTGACGCCGGGCGACTTCTTCGACCAGCGCGGTGGTCGAGAGATTGGCGATCACGAGTTTCCCGGTGGAGGCGGGCAGCAGGTAGTCGGCCAGGAGGGGCAACATCATTTCCTCGGAGACCGCTTCGCCTGTTTCGGTGGCCATGGCGACGCGGTCGGAATCGACGTCGAACAGGAATCCGGCGCCGGCTCCGGAAGGCTCGACCAGGGGCGCGAGCTGCAAGGCGACGGTGGCGGCGGAAGTGTTGGGCTCGTGCGCGAAGGCGCCCATGCGTTCATTGATGAGGATGAAGCGGAAGCCGTGACGGTGGTTCAAGCGGCGCAGGATTTTCGACGACGTGCCGTTGGCGCAATCGACGAGGATTTTAAAACGGGCGAGCGCGGCGAAGTCGAAGGCCCCGGCCAAATCGTCGAGATACAGGTCGATGGCATTCTCTTCGATGCGCAGTTTGCCGATGTTCTTCCAATCGACGAAAGAGAAGCGGCGGAGATGATAGAGATCGAGCAGCTCGCCAGCTTCGGAGGTGGAGAGATAGGTTCCGGCGGCGCCGAGAAACTTGAGAGCGTTCCATTCGGCGGCGTTGTGGCTGGCGCCGATCGAAATTCCTCCGGCGGCGGAGTGGCGGCAAATCGCGTGTTGCAGGACGGGCGTGGAGACGAGGCCGAGGTCGATCACTTCGCGGCCGCAGGCGAGCAGGCCGGCGATGACGCCCTCCCGCAGCATTACGCTAGAGGGGCGAGGATCGCGGCCGACGATCACCGCGCCGGGGCCGAGGAAGGTTCCAAACGCGGAGGCGAAGTCGAGCACGTGTTCCGCGGATAATCCGGAGCCGACGATGCCGCGCAGACCGACCTCGGAGATGCGGACGTTTTTCGCCATGATCATTCGTTATGATAGCCAGGGCGCACACGGAAAAACGGAGCCGCCTGAAAACGGCCGCGCGGGTTGAACGGGCTGCGGAAAAAGTCGCAAGAAACCGCTCCCTGCGGTGACGGCTCGGAAAAGCTGCCGTTACCAGACCCGGCAGGCGGGGTACCTGATCATCGGCTGGCCCACTTTGCAGGCGAATGCTTTCTGAAATTCGGGCATGTTCGAGACGACGCCGTTCACGCGAAATTCGCTCAAGGCGTGCGGATTGGTCTGCGCCTGAAGACGCGCGCTCTGCTCGGTGATGTTTTCGCACCACACCTGCCCCCAGCCGAGGAAGAAGCGCTGCTCCGCGGTGAGGCCGTCGCGCTTAGGAGGCTCCTTGCCGTCGAGCGTATCCAATAGCGCCATGTACGCGATGCGCAGGCCGCCGTTGTCGGCGGTGTTCTCGCCCAGCTCCAGCTTGCCGTTAAGCCTCGCGTCGCCCGGACCGACGAAGCTCGAATATTCTTTCACCAGGCAATCGGCGCGCTGCTCGAACGCCTTGGCGTCCTGGTCCGTCCACCAGTCGCGGAGATTGCCCTGCGCGTCAAACTGGCGGCCCTGATCGTCGAATCCGTGGGTCAGTTCATGGCCGATCACGGCACCGATGGCGCCGAAGTTCACCGCATCGTCCATTTTGTTGTCGTAAAACGGAGGCTGTAGAATTCCCGCGGGAAAATTGATGTCGTTCTCCTGAGGATCGTAGTAGGCGTTGACGGTGGGCTGGCTCATCTGCCAGTCGCTGCGGTCGAACGGCTTGCCGATTTTCTGAAGCTGACGGTGCAGTTCAAATTCGCTGGTGCGAGCCATGTTGCCATAGGCGTCGCCGCGAACGACGTGGACGCTCGCGTAATCCAGCCAATGATCCTTGGTGCCGACCTTGTTCATGATGGCGTGCAGTTTGACCATGGCCTGTTCCTTGGTTTTGGGGGTCATCCAATCGAGCGACTGAATGTCCCGGCCAAGGGCTTTTTCGAGTGCGGCGACCAGCTGGTGCGTTCTCTTCATTCCTTCTTCGCCCAGCGTTTTTTCGACGAAACGCTCGCCCAGAGCGTCCGGCAGCGCATTGTCGGTGGAGTCCGTGCAACGCTTCCAGCGGGCGCGCATTTCCTTGGCTCCGGACAGAATGCGGCCGTAGAAATCGAACGTCTCGTCCTGGAACTTGGAGGGCAGGATGAGGGAGCGGTCGGTGAGCAGCGTGGCTATCAAATACGACTTGAGGTCGTCCAGGCTGGACTGGACGATGACGGATTCCATGGCGCGGACGAACGGAGGGACGGAGACATCGAGATTTTTTATACCCGGCGCGCCCACTCCTTCAAAAAACTTTTCCCAGTCGAAACCGGGCGAGAGCGAGATTAATTCCGGCACGGTGAGGCGATGATAGACGGCCATCGGATCGCGCCGGGTGACGGAGTCGAGGGAGCCTTTGGCGAGCGTGGTTTCGAGCTTCATGACGGCCTCCGCTCTTTTAGCCGCAATTTCGGTGGAATTTCCCAGCAGCTCGAATAATTTCAAAAGATGGGCGACGTATTGTTTCCGAATCTCGACGGATTTATCGTCGGTGCGGAAATAGTAATCGCGGTCCGGCAGGCCGATGCCGCCCTGATCGAGGCCGGCGATGATCTCGCTCGAATCCTTGGCATCGGGCTCCGAGGAGAAATGGAAAAACGGATTCGAGCCGATGCGATAGAGGCTGGTCACCACGGCGGTGAGCGCAGGCTTGTTGTCCATGGCGTTGATGCGGTCGAGATCGGGCTGAATGGGCGCGAGACCCTTTTGATCGATCAGCTTGGTATCCATGCAGGACGCGTAGTAATCGCCGATCTTTTGCTCGGTCGCCGATCGGGTGGGTTTATTGGCGGAGGCAGCTTCGAGAATGCTTTGCAGAATGGTCCGGTTGCGTTCCTGGAGGGAATCGAAGCTTCCCCAGCGGGACTGATCGCCAGGAACGGGATTGGCGGCCAGCCATCCTCCGCACGCGTACTGATAAAAATTGACGCAAGGATCGGCAGTGCGATCGATGGCGCCGGCGTCGAATCCGGACATTTTCTGGGCGGAGGCAAGAGCGGAGAATAAGGACAATAATGCGAAGAAGCGGACGACTATTAGACCCATAATCCAATAGTAAAGGTTTGGACGCGAGGTGGAGGATTGTCGCGATGGCAGGCTACATCCTGAACTCGGAGGAACAACGCAGACCTACGGCCTGAAAGCCATGTTCAATGCTGGTCTTCTCTATGGTATCTTGAGGCGTCATGGAAACAGCGCGCAAGATCACGGTCGAGGTGCCACCGGCGCTTCTCGAAAAGGCGCAACGAGCCAGTGGCAGCGGCATCACCCAGACCGTCCGGACCGGTCTGGAACTGGTTGCGGCGTCGGAAGCGTACGCGCGGCTGCTCCAGCTTCGGGGCAAGGTTCGTTTCACACGCACGGCAGCCGAGCTCAAGGGTGACCGGTGATTGCGGTCGACACCAGCACCGGGATCGCATTTCTCGAGCCACGGCTCATTCAGGATAAATGAAGCACTGCCGGCCAGCGCCGTGGGCTCGATCCCGCGGCGAACGTTGCGCTTCTGTCCTATTGTCAGTCGAGAACACCGCGCACAATTGAAACCGACGCTCATCCAAGGGACGGTATTCATAAACCATTCTCGTCTCTGGATCGTTGAGTCTTAAATCGAAAGCGTTCCCGAGGTTGGCCAATGTGGCGGGCAGCGTGCCAAACGCGGCGTAATGCCGGCGAACCGCTTGCGAGACCAAATTGAGGTCCTCGATCCGGACCTGGTCCATGTTCGCCAGCCTTTGAAGGCCAGGCGACCCCGCCCCGTGGAAACCGAGTGCTAACCCAATGAGAACCGCGGTGGTTGCGGCGACCGCGAAGATCCGGTCCCGGCTCATTTTCCGGCCTCGCGCTTCTCCAGGGGCGCCAGGTAATACCCAAAAACGCCGCCGGCGATGACGAACACTGTGAGCACCTTCAGCAGGAAGGGCGTCGTGAGCTGGCCACGAAGAAAATAGTTTACAAACGTGACCAGGTCGCCAATCACCGT
>JBEKOZ010000516.1:0-4269 GCA_049521275.1 Bryobacteraceae bacterium
GGTGGAAAACCGCGCAGCCTGGAACAAAACCGGCGAGTACTGCCCCGGCATCGGCAAAGGCGAGCTAATCCAAATCGGCACCGCAATGGAAATGGCCGAAGAGCACCGCCGCGCCTACCCCAACGACTACCTCTGAGGTGGCGCGAGCTTCAGCTTGCAGCGCCGGGCTTCAGCCGGCGTCTCTTACCTCTGACTCAACCCCCCATCCACCGCCACCAACTGCCCCGTAACAAAATTACTAGCCGTCAAAAAGTACATCACCGCATCCGCGATCTCTTCCGGAGTCCCCGCCCGTCCCGCCGGCGTCGCCGCGATCAAACTCTTGATCCGCTCATCCTCGAAACCAAACGGAATCACCCCCGGCGCAACCGAGTTCACCGATATCTTCGGCGCCCAAGCCTTCGCCAGCGCCCGCGTCAACATCACCACTCCGGCCTTCGACGCACAGTAATGCGCGTGATGCGCCCACGCCTTGATCGCTCCGAGTGAGCTGATGTTCACAATCTTTCCGCCCTCGCCCGCCATCATGTGCTTGGCCGCTTGCTGGCAGCAGAAAAACGTCGCCTTCAAATTAATCTCGTGAATAAAATCCCAATCCGCCTCGGTCACCTCCAGCGGATCGATGCGCGTGAACCGGGCCGCATTGTTCACCAACCCGTCGATGCGTCCGTAATCGCGCGAAACATGGTCAAATAAGGCTCCTATCTCGTCGATTTTCGCGAGATTATGGCGATATAAGGACGCATTACCGCACTCTTTTGCCGTCTGCCGAGCCTCTTCTTCCGACTCGTGATAGTGAATCGCCACCCGCGCACCCTCGCTCGCGAGCCTTAACGCGATCGCGCGCCCAATCCGCTTCGCCGCGCCGGTCACTACGATCACACGATTTTCTAAAGCACCCACGTCTATATCTTAGACCGTCGGATCGTCGTGAACTTCAATATCGTCTGGGTCGACCCCTGAAAGCGCCGGCTCCGGCAGCCGTCCCCTCCAATTCGCCCAGCCCCAGAAAATCGCCGTACTCGAACTGAAAACGCCCGCCCAAGCCCCAATTACCCGCGGACTTACGTGCGTCGACGCCAACCCCGCAACGGCCATCGACAGCATCATGGTCATCCAGTTCCAGCTTTCGATGGTCGCGAACACGCGCCCGCGGAATTCATTCGAAACATGCCGCAGTTGCTGCGTCACGTTCAAAACGCTGCTCACCGCCACGGCCGCGCGCGACAAACCAATGAAAAACAACGCCCATCCAAACGTCCGCGCCTGGCTGAACAGCACGTACGAGCCACCATGAATCACATAACAGATGGAAACCGAGCGCTTGTAATTGTCGAAACTGATTGTCTTTCCAATGCGATGCGCAAACAACGCGCCGATAATCAGCCCGATGCCCGCCGAACCCCAAATGGTGCCGATCCCGGCCGGTCCCCGGTGAAAAACCACTTCGCCAAAAACACTGAAGAGAATCTGCGCCGCGCCTCCGCCCGTAGCCCAACCCACGGCAACTAAACCAATTCCCAGAATCAGCGGCGACGACTTCATGTATCGCAGCCCTTCTTTATATTCATGCCAAGGCCGCACCACGGTGTCGCCCGAAACATCGGAGCGTGCCACCCGAAAGCCGGAATCGACATGCAGCCTGGAAATGCATAGCGCTGAAAACAGGAAAGAAAACGCGTTGAACAGGAAAGCCAGCTTATACCCAAACTGGGTGACCGACGTGCCTCCTAGAAACGACCCCACCGTGAGCGTGGTCCATTGCGTCAACTGCGTCAAGGAGTTAGCGGAGTGGAGTTCATGCTTCGTGGCAATGGTAGGCAAAATCGACGCCCGCCCGCTCGAAAAGAACGGCGAGGCGAACATCAACGCCCCGCTCAAAACGTAGAGCAGCCAGGTGCGTCCTTTAGGAATCCCCAAAATGAAAAGGATCGCCATGCCTGCGCGCACCAAGTCGCTGATAATCATGATGCGTTTCCGGTCCATGCGGTCGAGAAGCACGCCCGCAATGGGTCCGGCAAGCACCGCGCAGATGGCGCGTGAAATCAGAATCCCCGCGACCACCAACCCCGATCCGGTATTCGACAGCGCCAGCGCGAAAACAGCAACGTTATTGTAGTGGTCGCCAATTTCGCTGACCACTTGTCCCGACCAAGTGAAACGGTAATTGCGATTCTCGCGCAGCAGTCCGAGAAAGCCGGTCAACTAACCGTTTCCTCCCTCACCGTTACCGAGTTCAGGAAATCGTGGTCGATCTCATACCCGAAGCCCGCGCCGGCGGGTACCGCGATGGTGCCTTGGGGCGAAACCTCGACTTCAGGGGTGATGATATCGCGAGCCCAGTAGCGCTTGCTTGCAGATACATCGCCGGGCAGAACAAAATTCGGCAGCGTCGAAAGCGCAATATTATGCGCGCGGCCAATTCCCGATTCGAGCATGCCTCCGCACCAAACCGGAATGCCGTGCGCCTGCGCAACATCGTGAACCCGCTTGGCTTCCGCGAATCCTCCCACGCGGCCAAGCTTGATGTTGATGATTCCGCAGGCCTTCATGCGGATGGCCTGCTCGGCCTGATGCGCGCTGCGTATGCATTCGTCGAGGCAGATCGGCGTTTTCAACCTCGCCTGCAATTGCACGTGATCGATGATTTCGTCATGTGCCAGCGGCTGCTCGATCATCATCAGGTTGAACTCGTCAAGCCGTTCTAAACGATCGACGTCGGCGAGCGTATAGGCCGAGTTTGCATCGGCCATCAGCCGGATGTTCGGGAACGCCGCGCGCACTTCGCGAATCACATCGACATCCCAGCCGGGTTTGATTTTCATCTTGATGCGCTGATAGCCGGCGTCGACTTCCGTCTCAATCTTCTTAATCAGTTGCGGCACCGATTCCTGAATGCCAATGGACACGCCGCAGCCGATCTCCGTTCGCCAGCCGCCGCCGCCGATCTGCTTAGCGAGCGAAACGCCATTCCGCCGCGCCTCGAGGTCCCAGACGGCGGTTTCGAGTCCGCCTCGGGCCATTAAATGTCCGCGAATGTGCGAAGTGCGTGCAGCGGTTTCCTCCGGGCCCGCCAATTCATGCCGGAGCACCCGAGGCGCGACGTAATCGCGAACGATGAGCCACGCCGATTCGGTCCACTCCTCGTTATAAAACGGATTTTCGCCCGCGGTGACTTCGCCCCAGCCGGAAACGCCGTCGGCAACTACTTCAACCAGAACAATTTGGCGCTCATAGGTTCGCCCGAAACTGGTCTCGAAAAAATGGACCAGAGGCATCCGGATCTGGCGCAGCGTGACTCGCTCTATTTTGATTCCCATGGTGACAACAGGTAGGTTCCGTTTTCCGCCGACCGTTCGAAGCCGGTTACGGCTAAATTCTTCGCGAAATATTCCAGGAACTGATCGGCCACGCGCATTTGAATCTCCCGGGCGCGGGCGAAATCGTTCGCCTTGATCTTATAGATATCGTTGGTGATAGAAATGCGCGCGACGACCTCCGGCCGCTTGGTTTCGCGGCCCTCCACCCGGTCGCTTTGGAGCCACCATTCCGCAGTGCAGCGATCTGTCGGAAGGCCGGCGTTTAAAGGGCTCGAAGTGGTTCCGTATTGATTCAGCACGAAGCGGCGAACGATGGCGCCGAGGCGTTCGATGTTGAAAAAGGCGTTCTTGATTTCGAGCGGATCGAAAGTCCATTCAATCAAATCGATGCCCTGCTTGATCGCGTCATCCCGTTGGGCCATTTTGAGTTTCCGGCCGAGCCCGGCATCGCGATACTCCTTCGTCACGCCGAGCATGTGGCTGTGCAGGTAGCTCTTTGCGCCCTGTTTGATGCCGGGAATCGCGACGCAGAATCCGACCATGCGATCGCCGTCGTAGGCGCCAAAAGAATGGCCGCCGATTTTGCTCGCGGTAATGAACAGGCGCACCGGGAGCAGGTCGATGTCGTCGAATCCCCAAATGGCTTTCTGAAGCTTCACGGCTTCCGAAAACTCGTGATTCTGGGTTAATTGCCGGATCGTTTCGCGTCCTGCCATAGCGCCTCCATCTCCACGATCGTTGCGTCCTGAAGCGGTTTTCCGAGACCTTGTTCGACGAAGCCGAAGCGCCGCCGGAATTTCGCGTTGGTGCGGCGCAGAGCCTGCTCCGGATCGACCTTCAGGAAGCGCGCGATGTTGACGATAACAAACAACATGTCGCCCAGTTCGTCTTCTTTTTGTTCCGGCGACGCCGCGGCTTTTAGCTCGGCCAATTCTTCGTTCAGTTTGTC
>JBEKOZ010000517.1:0-4269 GCA_049521275.1 Bryobacteraceae bacterium
CCGGCTTTCGCTGCGGCAGCATCGAGCAGTCGCGCTGGATATTTTTACGGATGCGATGGATGGGCTGCGGGCGGCGCGTCACTATGGCGGGCGTTTTCCGCTGCTCGAAGCGGAGTTCGACCATCTGCCGTTGCGCGCGGAGAGTTTCGATCTGGCGATTTTCAACGCGTCCATTCATTACTCGACGGATTACCGGCGGACGCTCAATGAAGTGCGGCGGTGCCTTCGCCCGGCGGGACATTTCGTGATCATGGACTCGCCTGTTTATCAGGTTCGCGAACATGGCGAGCGGATGCGAGCGGAGCGGCACGATGAGTTTGCGAGACGCTATGGCTTTCGCTCAGACGCCGTGCCGAGTCTTGAATATTTCGACGAGGAGGCGCTCGCCGAGCTTGCGGGGGAATTGAAAATCAGGTGGAGCGTGCATCGGCCCTGGTATGGGTGGAAGTGGTGGTCGCGTCCGTGGAAAGCGCGCCTGCTGGGGCGGCGTCCGCCATCGCGATTCTGGATTCTGGACGGAGTGTTTGTCTAAACTATGATCATCATTCTGCATCCGCGCGCCACGAAACCGAAGAACCGGCGCTTCCCGCTGGCGGCGCTGGCCATTGCGGCGGTGCTCGAAGGAAAAGAAGAGTACGTGATCGTCGACGGGAATGTCGACCCGCAGCCGGAGCGGACGCTGGACCGGATCATGCGGGAAACGGGAGCGGAAATGCTCGCCGTTTCCGTCATGCCGGGTCCGCAGATGGCCGCCGCGGTTCCATTGTGCCGCGATTTTCGGAAAAAGTATCCGCGGGTGCCGGTGGTTTGGGGAGGATATTTTCCGTCGCTCTACGCCGATGCGACACTGAATGCGCCCTACGTTGATTTCGCGGTGCGAGGGCAGGGAGAAGACACGTTCCTCGAACTGCTCGGCGCGTTGCGCGGCTCGCGGCGATTCAACGGGATTAAAGGCCTGTCCTATAAAGACGACTTTGGTCTTCGCGTGCATAACGCCGACCGGCCCCTGCGTTCGCTCGACGATTTTCCATGGCCGCCGTATCATCGGCTGGTCACGCCCGAGAAATATATCGTGCCGACGTTCTTAGGGCGCCGCACCGCCGTCCATCACGCGAGTATCGGTTGTCCGTTTCGCTGCAAATTTTGTGGAGTGGTTCCGGTTCACCAGGGTCGTCAACGAATGGAAGGTCCTGAACGCACGGCCGCGATTTTGACTCACTTGCAGCGCGAATACAACATCGATGCCGTGCAGTTCTACGACAATAATTTCTTCCTGAGCGAGAGTCACGCGGTCGAACAGGCGGAGCGCATCACTCCCTTGGGTCTGCGCTGGTGGGCGGAGGGCCGCGTGGACGCGGTGCTGCGCTATTCGGACGACACCATGCGCGCGCTGCGGCGCTCGGGGGCCACCATGATTTTTTTCGGCGCGGAGTCGGGCTCGGACAAAGTGCTGAAGGCGATGAACAAGCGCATCACCAGTTCCCAAACCCTGGAGCTTGCCGCGCGCATACGCAAGTTCGGAATCGTGCCGGAATTTTCTTTCGTATTCGGCAATCCGGAGGATCCGGCGGGTGACACGCGCGACACGATTCACTTCATCCGCCGGATCAAGAAATTGAATCCGGACGCCGAGATCATCGTGCAGCATTACATTCCCACGCCGCATCCCGATGGGATGTATGGCGAGGTGGAAGGCAAGATCGAATTTCCCAAGACGCCCGAAGAGTGGGCCAGCGAGCGCTGGTATAACTTCACCGTGCGGCACGATCCGAACTTGCCCTGGCTGCCTCCGGATGTGAAACAGCGGATCGACGATTTCGAGCTGGTGGTCAACTCGCGATGGCCCACGGTTCAGGATATTCACCTGCCGCGGTGGGGTCGCAACATGCTCCGCTCGCTGAGCCTGTGGCGTTACGCTCTCGGAGTCTACGGATTTCCATTTGAGCTTGAGTGGGCGCAGCGGTTCGTGTCTCTGAGAAAACCGCGCCTCGAGAGTCTTTGAGTGCGCGTGACGGCCATCGAAGGACACCGCATTTGGGCGTCCAGCTACGATCGCGGTCCGAATCCGCTGCTGGCGCTCGAAACGCGGCTACTGGTCGACAGATTAGGTCCATTGCGGGGCTCCCGCTTTCTTGACGTCGCGTGCGGGACCGGCCGCTGGATGCTGTTGGCCCGAGAGCTTGGCGCGCAGGCGTTGGGGATGGATTTATGCGCGGAGATGCTGCTCGAGGCTTCGCGCAAGGCGGGGCTGGCCGGCAGTCTCAGCCTCGCCGATGCCAGCCACATTCCGGTTGCCGACGGTGTAGCCGATGTTACGCTCTGTTCGTTTGCGCTCGGTTACGTCGCCTGTCCTCATCGGGCGATCGCCGAAATGGCTCGCGTCACGCGGAAAGGGGCGCGCGTCATCGTAACGGATCTGCACCCCTCGGCGCTCGCCGCCGGTTGGACGCGGTCCTTCCGGTCGGACGGAAAGGTTTACGAGATCGATCATCATCTCCACTCGATTGCGAATTGGGAAGCGGCGGCCAAATCGGCCGGTCTCGCGTTCGACTGGCGTCTCGATGCCGGCTTCGACGAACCGGAGCGGGAGATTTTCCGGCAGGCGGGGAAAGGCGCATCCTTCGCTGAATTGAGCCGGATTCCCGCGCTGCTCGCGATGGGCTGGGCCAAGCCATGAGATTAAACGGCGCCAGAGTAGCGCGCAGCGCCAGTTCCGCCGAGCGCATCGATCTCGACATCCAGCGCGGCCGCATTCAAATGGGCGGGAGCTCCGGGCCCGGGCTGAACCTTGACGGTTATCTGATCCTTCCCGGGCTGATCAATTGCCACGACCATCTGGAATTCAATCTGTTTCCCCGGTTAGGACGGGGCCCGTATCCCAACGCGACGGCCTGGGCCGAGGACATTTACCATCCGGATCGGTCGCCCGTCAAAGAGCACCTTATGGTTCCCAAAGCGGTGCGTCTTGCCTGGGGTGGATTGAAGAACCTGCTGAGCGGGGTCACCACGGTGGCGCACCACAACCCGTACCAAGCTGAAATCTTCGAGTACGGATTCCCGGTCCGCGTGGTAAAGCGATTTGCGTGGGCGCATTCGCTCCGCTTCTCCTCCGACCTTGCCGATCGCTTCCGCGCTGCATCCAAGCGCGGGCCTTTCCTGATCCACGCCGCCGAAGGAACCGACGCATGCGCAGCTTCAGAGATCCTGGAACTGGAGCGGGCCGGAGTGCTGCGCCGGCGGACGGTGCTCATCCATGGCGTCGGAATCGATTGCGATTCGTTGAAAATTCTGCTCCTGCGACGAGCCTCCGTCGTCTGGTGCCCTAGTTCGAATCTGTTCACGCTGTCTCGAACTCTGCGCCCGGAGGTGTTGCGCTCCGGCATCCCCATCGGCTTGGGAACGGATTCCGCGCTCACCTGTCAGGACGATCTGGCCGGTGAACTCCGAGTCGCGCGGCAGGCGGGCTCGCTGACCGCTGAGGAGATTTACCCCATGGCGACCACTCAGGCCGCGCGCATGCTCTGTCTGCACCGGGGCGAAGGAGAGATCAAAGAACATGGCGTTGCCGACTTGCTCGTCGTGGCCGATTCCGGCCAGAATCCCGCCGAAGCGCTTCAGGATTTCTGCCCGTCCATGGTGATTCTCGGCGGGAAAATCCAACTGGTATCCAAGAACCTCGCCGGGCGGATCGATCCCCGGTTCACCCGCGACTTCCAGAAGGTTCAACTCGAAGGCCGCGGCACGTGGCTGGTGAACGTGAATGTTTCCCGCCTTCGCGCCGCGACGGAAGCCGTGCTGGGTCCCGATTTCCAGCTTGCGGGAAGGACAGTGCGATGAATCCGGTTCTCGAAAAATTGCCGGTGTTGATTCTCTACCCGCATAGCCGTTGTAACTGCCGCTGCGTGATGTGCGACATCTGGAAAACCGATTCGACGCAGGAAATCAGCGCCGCGGAACTGGAACGGCATGGCGAAGATATCGCTCGATTACGCGTCGAATGGGTGGTTTTCTCCGGCGGAGAACCGCTGATGCATTCCGATCTTTTTCGCTTGTGCCGTTTTTTGCGGGGGCGGAAGATTCGCACCACGCTGCTGAGCACGGGGCTTCTGCTGGGGCGGTATGCCAACCAGATCGTCGAGTGCCTGGATGACGTGATCGTGTCGCTCGACGGCCCACCCGCGGTCCACGATGCCATTCGACGCGTGCCTGGAGCCTTCGATCTGCTTGCTTCCGGAGTGGCCGCTCTCCACCGGATCGAACAAGACTTCC
>JBEKOZ010000518.1:0-4258 GCA_049521275.1 Bryobacteraceae bacterium
TGCCCGGGAACAAAACCACCCCCGCCGGTGTCAAACTCCGTCATGCGCGACGTGACTTATTCCCTCCGCCAGTTCGCCAAAGCTCCCGGATTCACCTTCCTCGCCGTCCTCTGCCTGGGCCTCGGCATCGGGGTGAACGCGTCGATTTTCAGCGTTCTGAATTCGCTATTCCTGCGCCCTCTGCCGGTGACCGCGCCGGACCGCGTGGTGGTTCTCAGCCGCGGCGGCGGCCCCTTGCTCTCCTATCCCGACTTTCGCGATTTTCGCGACCGCACCGTCACGCTCGAAGGGATGGCGGCTTCGTTTCCCACTGAATCGAGCCTCGACTTCGACGGCCTCGCGCACTCCGCCGGCGCCGAAGCCGTCTCCATCGATTATCCCGGAGTGATCGGAGTCCGCCCGTTACTCGGCCGCTGGTTTCAAACCGAGGATGAGGAGTCCTGCGTCATCAGCTACCGCGCCTGGCAACGGTTCTTCGCCGCCGACCCGAACGTCTTGGGCAAACGGGTGCGTTCGGAAACGCAGTGGTACACCGTGGTCGGCGTCGCACCAAAGGAGTTCGAAGGAATTTACCTGCCGCTCAGCATGGATTTGTGGGTGCCCTTGCACCGCTGGACCCGGCAGCATCCCGGCGTCGACGCGCGCATGGAGGATCGCGGGCAACCGACCGTCTTCATTTTCGGCCGGCTGAAACCCGGCGTCGCGCCGCGCCAGGCTTCAGCCGAAATCAACTCGATCGCAGCGCAGCTTCCACCGCCCGAGACCAAATCCGCGCCGATCCTCATCGAGAACGTCCGCGGCATCCCCGCCGCCAACACCCGTCGGAACGCCGCGCCGGTTGCGGCCGTGCTAATGGTGGTCGTCGGCGTGATTCTGCTGATCGCCTGCGTCAATGTCGGCAATCTGCTGATCGCCCGGGGAGCCGCGCGCCATCGGGAAATCTCCGTGCGCGTCGCGCTCGGCGCCAGCCGCCGCCGTTTGCTTCGGCAACTCCTGACAGAAAGCCTCCTGCTCGCCGTTTTCGGAGGAATCGCCGGCATCTTTCTCGGACTTTGGACCAATCGCCTGTTGGAACTTCTGCTCGCCGCGGGGCCCTATGAATCGGTGCAGCTCGACCTTGCGGCCGATACCCGCGTGCTGCTGTTCACTGCGCTCCTGTCTCTGGCGACCACGCTGTTTTTCGGCCTCGCGCCCGCCTGGCGAGCAAGCCGCGTCGACGTCCTCGCCGGTCTGAAAGGCTCCTCGCCAACCAGCGCCCCCTTCGGCCTGCGCCGCGTGTCGTTGATCGCGCAGGTTTCGCTTTCGCTCATCCTGCTCCTGACGGCTGGTCTGTTTCTCCGAGTGCTGGGACAGTTCCACACGGCCGATCCCGGCTTCGCCGTCCAGGACCGCTGGTACGTCAATACCTACGTCTCCGCGCCTGAATTCACTCCCGAATCCGGCCGAGCCTTCTATGCCGAGGTCACCGATCGTCTTCGTTCCCTCCCCGGCGTGAAGAGCGTCGCCATCGCCAACTATCTTCCACTCACGCCGCTCCCGCAAACCTGCGCGGCGACGCCGCAACACGATTCCGTTCCGGCCACCTCGAGTATCATCAGCTCCCACTTCCTCGAAACCATGCGCGCGCCAATCCTCGCCGGCCGCGACTTTCGCGCTGCCGAGCCGCAACCAGTCGCCATCGTCAATGAGGCGATGGCCAAGAGCCTGTGGCCCGGCGAAAGCGCCCTGGGGAAACACCTCCAGCTCGGTTGCCGGAATAAGGCCGATGCCGAAGTCGTGGGCATCGCGCGCGATCTCCGCTTCGTCTCCGTGGGCGAGCCCGCCAGGCCGCACGCCTACCTGCCCTTCGCCCGCTCCGACGCCGGCTACCAGACCATCCTCGTCGAAGTGGAGCCCGGCCAGGCGCTGCCGTCTGAAACCATCCGCAAAACCATCGTCGCCACCAACCCTGCGGCGCGCGTCTACGCGGTCAACACTCTGGCCTCGTGGGTCGATGGATCCTTTTGGCAGATTCGCTGGGAGGTGTCCGTCCTCAGCGCCTTCGCCGCTCTCGCCCTGCTGCTGTCGGCCGTCGGCCTGTACGGCATGATCTCCTACCAGGTGACTCTGCGCCGCCGCGAGATCGGGGTGCGCATGGCAGTCGGAGCCCAGCCAGGCGACGTGTTCCGGCTGGTCCTGCGCCAGAGCATGACCTCAACCCTGGTCGGCATCGCCATCGGCCTGATCCTCGCGGCAGCCATCGCCCGATTGATGGCGAAGCTGCTTTATGGCGTCAGTTCCACCGACCCGCTCACCTACGTCGCGGTCTCCCTGTTGTGGCTGCTGGTAGCCGCGGCCGCCTGTTACCTTCCCGCCCGCCGGGCATCGAAAGTCGACCCGATCGCGGTCCTGAAGGTTGAGTAAGCTAAACTATTAGTTTGACTGAAATTGAACAGCGACGCCGCACCCTTGCCGCGCGTTTACCCGAGCTGAAGATCGACGCGCTGCTGGTCTCCTCGCCCGCCAACGTCCGCTATCTGACTGGTTACGCCGGGTCTAACGGGATCCTCCTCGCGACTACCGCCGATGCGCATTTTTTCACGGACCCAAGATACGCCCTCGAAGCGTCGCAGAAAATCACCTGCAAGGTCCACGTCGAAAAGAAGCCGCTTCTGACCGGCGCGACCGCCGTAATTAAGCGTAAGCGACTGAAAAAAATAGGCTTCGAATCCTCCTCGTTGCATTATGAGGACTATGCCAAGCTCGAACGGGAGCTGAATCTGCACCCCATCGGGCGAGTGATCGAAGAACAGAGGATGGTCAAATCGGCCTCCGAAATCGAACTAATTCGGCGCAGCGTCGCCACCAATTCGGAGGCCTATTCGAAAACCATCCGGCGGGTGCACGCCGGGGCGCGGGAAATGGACATCGCCGCCGAGCTCGATTACCAGATGCGCGCGCTCGGCGCCGAAAAAGCCGCGTTTGAGACCATCGTGGCGGCCGGCGTCCGGTCGGCGCTTCCCCACGCGCACCCGACGCCCCATCGGCTGGGCGAAAATGAACTATTATTAATAGACATGGGCGCAACCCAGGACGGCTACGCCAGCGATATGACGCGTGTGGCCCATACTGGAGAGCCTCCGAAGCGCGTTTTAAGGCTCTATAAGGCTGTTCTGGAGGCACAATTGGCTGCTTTAAGGTCGATTAAGGACGGCGTAACGACAGGAGCAGTGGACGCGGCGGCTCGGGGCGTGTTAAAACGCTATGAGCTCGACCGCGCGTTTGTGCATTCCACCGGTCACGGTCTGGGTCTCGAAATTCACGAGCCGCCGAGGATCGCAAGAAAGGATAAGACCAGGCTTCGGGCGGGGATGGCGATCACCATCGAACCCGGGGTTTACATTGATGGAGTTGGGGGAATCCGGATCGAAGACACCGTGCTTGTGACGGAGCACGGCTGCGAAGTACTGACGCCGACCCCGAAAGACTTTATCGAACTATAAATGACTATCGACGAAATTAAAGAGCTGCTCCAGATTTTCAACGAAAGCGGCGTCGGCGAGCTGGAAGTGCAGCGCGGCGATGCTCGGCTGCGCATCAAGCGGGCCGGCATGAATAAAGAATACGTGGTCACGCCGCACGCTCAAATGGCCGGCCCGGCTCCCGCTTTTCAGCCAGCGGCGAAGGCTCCTGAAACCGACGGCATGCTGGTGAAATCGCCCATCGTGGGCACGTACTACGATTCTCCGTCGCCCGATGCGCCGCCGTTTGTTAAGGTTGGCGATGCGGTTGAGCCGGGACAGGTTCTGTGCATCATCGAATCCATGAAACTCATGAACGAGATCGAGGCGGAAACGGGCGGCACGCTGGTGGCGAAGCTGGTGGAAAACGGACGCCCGGTGGAGTACGGCGAGGCCTTGTTCTCGATCCGGCCTCGATAGCCGTATGTTCCAAAAAATTCTGATCGCCAACCGCGGCGAAATTGCGCTTCGCGTGATCTGCGCCGCGAAGGACCTGGGCATCCGCACCGTGGCCGTCTACTCGGAAGCCGATCGCCACAGCCTGCATACGCGTTTTGCGGATGAAGCGATTTGTATCGGTCCGGCCAAGAGCGCGCGCAGTTATCTCGACATTCCGTCGGTGATCAGCGCGGCGGAAATTTCCAATGCCGACGCAGTGCACCCCGGCTATGGATTCCTCAGCGAGAATGCCGATTTCGCCGAAGTGTGCGAGACCAGCGGTCTGACCTTTATAGGCCCGACGCCAGACGTGATCCGCA
>JBEKOZ010000519.1:0-4250 GCA_049521275.1 Bryobacteraceae bacterium
TGAAACCCCTGGCCATCCCCGATCAGGCGCATGGCATCGGCCACGTCAAGGCGATTGCCGGCGGCGAGAAAAATCTTGGAGGCATCTTCGCAGGAGACCCTCCCCCGCTCGGCCTGATCCCCGTAGATCAGGTCAATGCATTCATCTTTTCGAGCCTGTGCATAGACGAGTTTCTTGTCCTGTGCTCCGGCTTTAGCAAGAGCCTTACGGACCAGCGCCAGCGCGGCAAGCTTGTCCGATGTTCCCCACGATTCCGCCAAATCGATACGCGGGTCATCGGAAGCCGGCGGCGGAAGTCGACGAAGCTGAGCAATCGTTTCCACGGACTGGCTTCCGTGCCCCCCCATACGCTGTGCGGTTACGAGTTGCAATCCGTAATCGACGCTGTCGGGAAACAAGACGAACAACGCGTGATAGGTCGAGGCAGCCTTATCGTGCTGCGCCAGACTTTCGTAGTAATCCCCTTCGACCAGCATTCGGTTCACGCGTGGCAAATTGGCAGAAAGGTCCAAAGCTCTTTTGGCTTCTTCTTTACGTTTCTGCTCGTATCCCAGCTGCGACCAAGTTCGAGCTAGCATGGCATGCGAAAGAGGAAACTTTGGATCGGCCTTGACAGCTTGTTCGAGAAAATCCTTCGCGGTCGCGTAGTCATAATCGCGCAACTTAGCGAGTCCAAGAGTGTAGAAGCGCGCCCCTTCAGCATTGGCCGGCAAAGAAGCAAGCACGGTGGCCTCGTCGGTCTCCGCCACACCGGACACGCCGACCCGGTCCCTAAGTTTGGCCCCGACCCGCGAAATTAGCTGGAAGAAGTTCTGGCTGCTGCCGATCTCCGCGACCTCTGCGAGAATCTCCCCGGTTTTGGCATCTTGCAAGCGCACATCCAGCCGCAATTGTCTACGCTCAGGCCTGCTGATATGGGTGTAGGAGCCCAGAACCAGAAGATCACTATTCAGAGCCGTTCCGATGCGAGTTGCCGTCTCCTGTCCCAGCGTATCGGTCTGGGACCACGGGGAGGACAGGCGCAGGTTAGCCACATCCTCTCCGGAAACCAGCCGCAGCTTTTCTCCCGCAGCCAGTTCGGTGCTCAGCATCTCCGAGAAAGCGGTTGCGAGCCAATCGTCATCGGCCTTCCCTGACAGGTTGTGAAAGCCGAGGACTGCAACGGACCTGCGCGTAATCGGGACTGTTGCAACCGTATTTTTCGTTGAGGCAGTCCGTGCCCGCAAGAAATCTCGACGCCCATACCACCCGAGGCCAGCCAGGACGAGAAGCACGACAGCGGACGCGGCATAAACAAGAAGGAGCGGCGGCGGGCCCCTGGGGGCCTTTTTATCTATGCTGGGTTCTGCCGTACCTCCCAGCACTCGACCGTTGGCCGAAGCTGGCAGCTCATCGGCCGCGCTTTCAACTGTTACCGGAGCAATAAAACGGTAGCCCCGCCGGGGAACGGTCTCGATGAAGCGTGGATTATCGGAATCGTCGTCGAGAGCGGCGCGGAGTTTCTTCAGAATGACATTCAGGCTGCCGTCGAAGTCGACATGAGTCCCTTCCGGCCATAGCTGTCGACGCAATTCCTCGCGGGTAATGATTTCGCCGGGACGCTCCAGCAGCCAGATCAACACACGAAACGGTTGCTCCTGGAGCTTGACACGCGAGCCGCCGCGGTTCAGGGTGCTGCGACCGGCGTCGGCCTCGAACCGTCCAAAGCGAAAGATGCGGGCAGAGGGAGCGAGACGTTCCATGGCCGTGGGAAACGCAAGGCGGCGAAATCATAGCATGGCGCTTCGAGATAGTCAGCCAATCGCGTAAGCGTTTAAGAAATTGGCGCTTAACTGGTCAGGAATAAGTCAGGCGCAGTTCCTTTGACCTCTTGAGCAGCTTCGGGCACTCTCGGGCCCGCGTGGGGATCGAAGCGTCAGCCCCGCAAATTAACTCAAGTCTGCGAAGGAGTGATAACCATGAAAACGAAAACGAATATGCATGTCCGGTCTCCCTTTGCACGCAAGTGCAATCTGGGAGCAGCTCTGATGCTCGTCCTGCTGGTGGCAACGGTTGCGCACGCGCAACTCACGCCAAGCGGTGACGCCTACACCAACACTGCAGATCCGACCACGAACTACGGCGCCGCGACTACGCTCGATGTCAAGAGCGCCTCGGAAACGGCTTACATCCAGTTTAATCTGTCGTCGATCCCCTCCGGTGACACCGGCGCCGACATCACTCAGGCCACGCTGAAGCTGTATGTCAATGCCGTGACCAAGGCGGGCAGCTTCAACGTGGACTACGTCAACGGCACATGGTCGGAAGGGACGATCGACGCCAACAACGCTCCGGCGCTGGGATCGACCATCGCGGCTAGCGTACCGCTCACCACGGCGGACAAGAACCAGTACATTCTCATCGACGTCACCGCGGCGGTGCAGGCGTGGCTGAACGGAAGCCAGGCCAACGACGGCATCGCGCTGGTGGGCAATAGTCCGTTGAACGCCAGCTTAGACAGTAAAGAAAACACGACGACAAGCCATTCGGCCGAACTTGACATCGTGTTTGCCGGAGGCGGCACGCTCACGGGAATAACGACGGCGAGCGGCAGCGGCCTGATCGGTGGCGGCAGCAGCGGCACGCTGAGCCTGTCGCTGACCAATGCCTGCGCGACGAATCAGGTGTTGCAATGGAACGGCACTGCGTGGATCTGCGCTGCGGTAGGCACGGGCACGATCACAGGCGTAACCGCGGGAACCGATCTCACCGGAGGCGGCACCACCGGCAACGTCACGCTGAATCTGGATACGACCAAGGTGCCGCAGCTGAATACGCTCAATACATTCACTGCCGAGCAACTCATTAGTTCTGGCGGAGGCTCGCCCAGCTTGAGCGTGAGTAACTCAGGCGGCGCTGCCGGGGTGTACAGCATTGCCGCAGGAGCAGGCATATTTGGCGAGACGACGACGAACACAGTCTTGGGCGGCGTCATGGGCGTCGACGGGAGTGCGGCGGGAACCGGAACTGGAGTCTACGGCACCAGCGCCAGCGGACACGGAGTTTACGGCACCAGCGGCGGAGGAACGGGGGTTTTTGGCAACAGTACCAGGGGCAATGGAGTTTACGGAGTGACCGAAGACGCCTCCGGGGTTGGCGTGTTCGGACAAAACGAGGTCATAAGCGCGACGGGGGCACCTTTTGCAGGGACTGGCGTCGGTGTGTGGGGTGACGCCGGCAAAGGTAATGGAGGCTCCTGGGGCGTGCTGGGCACAGCCGATAACGATGCGGCGGGCTTTTTCGCGAACAATAGTCCCAGCGGTAACACCACTCTAACCGCCTCGTCCGATAACTCCGCCGCTTTCCCCTTCGTTGCCCAGGGGACGGGTGGCTATTGCGCAGTCGACAGCATCGGCGACCTGATTTGCTCCGGGAGCAAGAACGCCGTCGTTCCCATTAACGGCGGAGCGCGCAAGGTGGCGCTGGCGGCCATCGAGTCGCCCAAGAACTGGTTCGAGGACTTCGGCTCGGCGCAGCTCTCGGGTGGAGCAGCAGTGGTGGCGCTTGATCCCGACTTCATCGAAACTGTCAATACGGAGCGGGAATATATGGTCATCCCGGTGCCGAACGGCGAGTGCAAGGGCCTCTACGTCACCAAGAAGACGGCGACTTCGTTTGAAGTCCGGGAGCTCGGCGGCGGCACTTCGAGCATCCAATTCGACTATCGCATCGTGGCGCTGCGGAGGAATTATGAAGACGTCCGCTTCGCCGACCACACAAACGATCCCGATCCGAGCAAGATGATCGAACAGATACGGATAAAGAAGGCTGCGAAACCGCAAACGTCGGCGTCGTACAAAGGCCCGACTCCTCCGAATCTGGTGCATGAATCCGAGCGGGCCACCGTCAGCGCAGCAAAGTAAAAGAGCCCCTGACGGCAGTTCGGGCTCCGCGTCGCTATTGCTAAGGATGGCATGGAGCAGCCGAGGGCGAAAACATGAGGACCTTTCGCAGACTGTTGTGGTATCTCGGCACTCCTTGCCTTGTCTTCGTGTTTTGCGCGGCACTATCGGCGGGGAATAGGCATACTCTGGTGTCGGAAGCTTTGCCAACGGTCTCGCCAGGAGTACGGCTCAATTCATGGCTTGGTGATGAGTACCAAAAGCTGTGGTCCCGGGTTCTCGCGAATGCCAGGGTTGAAACGGGTCCAAAGATCAAGAATCCGGCGATCTCAAATGATGGTCTGGCGCTAGGCGTTGTCCGTGCACTGC
>JBEKOZ010000520.1:0-5569 GCA_049521275.1 Bryobacteraceae bacterium
GTCAACAGCGGAGGCGGCTGATAAAACAGGCCGTAGAAACCGCGAAATACCCAGTTGATGCGCGGGATCCGGACGGCGACCCCCACGCGAGGGTCGGGCGCGTTCTCCACCACCGCGGGCTGCGTCGCCCCGGTGATGGAGCCGGAGTTGAAGTGCGAATAGCGAAAGCCGGCGATCAAGGTCAACCAGGAGGTCACCTTGAACCGGTCACTGATGAACACTTCAGCCACGCCGCCGGTTACGGCAGCCGAAGACGAGCCGAAATTCTGACAGTTCGGAGCGCAATCGGTAAAAACATTATTAAAGAAATTGTTCTGGTGCTGGGCGAATCCGTAAACGCCGACTTCAACCTCGTTCTTCTTCGCAATGGTTGCGTTCACGCTCACCTGGGCGCCCACATAATTGGCGGTCTGGTTCACATCGGTGATCACCGGCACGTCGTTTGGCGAGGCGCTATAGCTGGCCTCGTTGAAATGATAGAAGGGAGAAACCGTCATCCTCACGTTTGGATTGAATGTGTGAATCCAGGAGAAAGTTACGTAGCCATCGGGTTCACGCTCACTATCGCGGAGACCGTAACTGGGATAAACCTGATTTCCGGCTGAGGTCGGATTCGGGTCGACGGGGATCTGGTAAAAATCCTGGCGCAAGGACGCAGTCAGCCGGAATTGATTGGAGGCGCTAGCGTTGAAGATCAGGGACATGAATCCTCCAAATCCGTTTTCCGCGTCGTGAACAACCTGCCCGATCGGCGGCTGCAAGCCGTAGTCGCTGCGATTTGCGTTGATACTCGCGTAGTACGCGAAGCGCTTGGTGTGTCCCCCGAAATTTAGTTGATCGTTGGTCTGATACCAGTTGCCGAAGGAGGCGACCAGTTCCGCCTCGTTGTCGCGCTCGAAGCCGCTGCGGGGCACGATGTTGAAGATGCCGTACGTGCGGTCTCCGTATTCCGCATCGTAGCTGCCGCGCTGCACCTCCAGGTAATCGATGTCCTTGGGATCGATCTGCGGGCCAAGATTAGTGGCGATGTTGGTGTTGGGCACGGGTACGCCGTCGATCAGCCAATCCACCTGATGCCCGCCGCGCATGTGCAGCATGTCGTGGGTGACGTAGGCGCCAGGCGTGTAGTCGGTGATCATGGCCATACTGTTGGTGCGGCCGGCGCCGGGAGTTTGGGCGATGTCTTCACGATTGATCAGCGTGGTGGGGGTTACCGAATCCATATTGGCCGCTGCCGCCTGGCCGACGACGGCAACGGATTCCTTCACTGCGGCGATCGCCAGTTGAAAGTGGAGAATCGGCGAGGAACTGGACGCGACTGTGACGGTCTGCTCCGCGGTCTCGAATCCGGACTGGGTAACAGTGATTTTGTAATCGCCGACCGGGACCGTGGCGAAAGAAAACCCGCCGTTCGTGTCCGTCTGCCCGGTTTGAGACCAATCCGAGGTAATCGCCTTCAGCGTTACCGATGCTCCGGCTAAAGGCCGATGCTGCGGGTCGTGCACGATGCCTTGTATTCTTCCGAAGATGGTCGCGTGGAGCAGGGAACTGAATAATAGAAATACCGCCAGAGGCCGTATATAAGTGCTTTGCATCAAGATCTCCTATTAACGACTAACCGCCGCGCGTCAGGAGGCGGACGTCCGGATAAAAAAAGGAAGTTGTGTTTTTAGGAGAGAGTGGGCGGCCCGCGCTTCTGGCGCGACCGGCTAAACAACACGCGTCGAGGTGTTTCCGTGGGTACCAGCGTCACGGAATGGCTCAGAGGTGATCCGTGGACCGCTTCCCAGTTCGCGGCTAAAGCGACATTCCCCTGACCGGAGACGCCGATCGCGGCCGGGTAGTCGCAGCACTTCGCCTGCGTCGCTTTGACCGCCGGACCAGAGGAGGATTCCTGAGCGGACGGCATCGAACAGTGGTGCTTGCCGTTCAGGCGGCAACATGCGGGCAAACTCAGGGCGGAATCCGCGCGCAGAAATGGAGCGATCGCCGGAAAGGCGGATAAAGCGAGCAGCAGCGATGCCAGCGCGCGACGCATGTTTTAACTATCAGACAACAAAACCTTCATTTTGTCACGCTTAAAATACCTCCCCAAAAGGCAGGTGCGTGCTGGGCCGGGCGGCATACACTGTGAAAATGATAAAACTTTCATTGGTATCCCTATGATCTAATGGGACATTCCGTCGTTACCTTTCTGTCACGGGACCCATCTAAGATAATAGATAGAGAAAGAAGGCGAAACATGAAACGCTCTACTTTGCAATCGATGTTCCGGATGGTGGCAGCCTCGGCAGTGCTGTTCGTCCCGTTGGGCACGATGGTAGCGCTTGCGCAGGACGGCCCGGCAGATCAGGCGGCGACCGCCGTGAAGACGACGCTGACACCGCAGCAACTGGATAATATGGTTGCGCCTCTCGCTCTTTATCCCGACCCGCTTTTGAGCCAGGTGTTGGTCGCGGCGACGTACCCTCTTGAACTGGTCGAAGCCAATCAATGGCTCCAGCAAAATCGCGCCTTGACCGGCACCGCGCTGATGGATGCCGCCAAACAGCAGAACTGGGATCCCAGCGTGCAGGCGCTGGTCGCGTTTCCCGACGTCCTCACGCGCCTCAATTCGGACGTGCGTTGGACCACCGACCTCGGCAATGCTTTCCTCGGACAACAGGCTGACGTGATGGCCGCCATTCAGCGGCTGCGCGCCCGTGCCAAGGCTAACGGAAAATTGCGCACCACTCCGCAGGAGACGGTGACCACGCAAACGCAGAACGGCCAAACCGAGATCGCCATTCAGCCGGCCGATCCGCAAGTGATTTACGTGCCGACCTACGACCCCACCTACGTCTGGGGCGCGCCGGCCTGGGGTTACTATCCTCCGCTGTTTTATCCGACTTACGGCTTCGGATTCGGCTTCGGCATCCCCTTCGGCGGAATGTTTTTCGGCTGGCCCGGCTGGGGCGGATACGGCTGGGGATTTAACTGGTTCGGCGGCGGGCTCTTTTTGAACGGGGGCTTCTTTGGCCGCTACGGCTACGGCGGCTACGGCGGGTTTGCCGGGAATCGAGCCTGGGCCCACAATTATTCACGCGCTTCGCGTGCAACGGGAGCGGCCGGGTACAGCCGGTCCTACAACACCGCGGCCAACCGGTCGGCTGGCGCGGCTCGTGCAGGCGCAGCTGGCTATCGTGGCGGTGCGGCGTCCGCAAACAGGGCGTCTGCTGGATCCGCGGCTCGCAGCTATTCAGCACCTTCGCGTAGCTACTCCTCGTCGGCTGGTCGCAGCTACTCGGCTCCGGCGTCGCGGTCTTCGAGTTCGGCGCGCTCTTCTGCTCCTGCGCGCTCATCTGCTCCGGCCCGCTCCTCCGGCGGTTCGGCGGCGCACGCCAGCAGCGGCGGTGGATCTCACGGCGGTGGCGGCGGCCACAGCGGCGGCGGACATCGTTAACCCTCCTCCTCCATTCGATCGATCGGCGGCCTCGCAACCAATGCGGGGCCGCTTTTTTTTGGCTAGGGCGATCGCGCCCATCTCTCCTGACATAACGCTGTCAGGAGCACTGCGGCACAATGGCGCCATGACACAACCTCTTAGCTGGTTCGAAATTCCCGCACTCGACTTCGCGCGAGCGCGTTCCTTTTACGAAAAACTCTTTGCCGTCGAATTGACAGAAGGGATCGCCGGGCCCAACGTGATGGGCGTTTTCCCCTACGATGAGCAAAAAGCATCCGGCGGCTGCGTGATGAAGGGTCCGTTCCTCGCACCCTCAAACGACGGGGTCATCATCTACCTCAACGCCGGCAATTCGCTCGACGAAGTGCTGAATCGCGTCGCGCCCGCCGGCGGCGAGGTGGTTTTTCCGAAAACCCCCGTGCCCAACATCGGCGTGTTCGCGCACATCAAGGATACGGAGGGCAACCGGATCGGCGTGTTTGCGGTGAAATAAGAAGGTGCGCCGGGCGGATCGCCTCTTTCAGATCGTGCAACATCTCCGCGCGCGGCGGCTCACCACCGCCGCGCAGTTGTCCGGTTGGCTCGGTGTTTCAGAGCGCACCGTCTACCGCGACATTCGCGACCTCTCGGTATCCGGCGTGCCTGTCCAGGGCGAGGCGGGCGTCGGCTATCGCCTCGACCGCGCCTACGACCTGACTCCTCTTATGTTCACTCCCGACGAAGTCGAGGCCGTGGTCGTCGGTCTCCGTATGGCGGAGGCGTTTGCCGGACCCTCGTTGCGCGCAGCCGCTCGTATGGCTCTCGCTCGGCCGGCGGGTCGAAATGGTGCGGCAGGCGATCGCTTCACGCCGCAAACTTGACGTTTGCTATCGCGACAAAAAGGATCAGGACACGCAAAGAGTGCTGCGTCCGCTAGGCCTCTATTTCTGGGGAACGGGCTGGTCTCTCGCCGCTTGGTGCGAGTCGCGTAAGGACTTTCGCAGCTTCTGGCTGCACAAAATGACCGCCTGCGCCTCTCTCGAGGCGACCTTCGAGACGGAACCGGGAAAGGCGCTGGCCGACTTCCTTCGCTCTGTCGGCGCCGTTTAAGTCGAGGGCGCCACGGAACCGCCATGCGTAACAGGCTGCGGAAAACGCATAGAGATCGCTCCCTGTGGTCGCGGCTCGGAATCGGTGTTATCTAAATCAATCGCTTTCCGAGCCGCGACCGCAGGGAGCGATCATCTGGCGCGACCTTTTCCGCAGCCTGGTAAGCAAGCGGATAGACGCTATTGCTTAAACGTGGTCTTCAAATGAATCTCCACCGCCGCCAGCGCCTTGGACAAAGGGCACCCGGCCTTCGCACCCGCCGCGGCCGCTTCAAACGCGGCGGCATCGATGCCCGGAACCTCGCCGACCGTCTCCAGTTCGATCTTGGTGATGGCAAAACCGCCTTCCACCGGATTGATGTGCACGGCGGCCGTGGTATGAATGCTGGCCGGCGGATGGCCCTGCGCGGTCAGCACTCCGGAAAGCGCCATGGAGAAACAGGCGGCGTGCGCCGCGCCCAGCAGTTCTTCGGGATTCGTTTCGCCGCCGCCTACAAATCGCGACTTGAAACTATATGCGCTATCCACTGCGCCCGTCTCCGTCTTCACATGCCCGGTGCCTTCTTTAACCGAGCCGTTCCATTGTGCCTCTGCGTGTCGAATCATGATTGCGTCTCCTGTGTATAGTTTAATGGATATGGCGAAACCGACTTTCGACCCCGGCCTGACGCAGCAATATACCGGCACCCTGCGCCGGACCATCAATAAAGATGGCACTTTTAACGTCACCAGGCGAGGTGCCAGTTGGCGCGACATCCATCCCTACCTGCATCTGATCAGCCTGCCGTGGCCCACGTTTCTGGCCCTGGTCTTCGTCACCTATCTTGCCGTGAATACGATCTTCGCGGCCCTCTATTATGCGCTCGGTCCTGGACATTTGCAGGGTGGCGACGCCCCGCATAAGCTCGACCGTTTCCTGAACGCCTTCTTCTTCAGCGCCCACACTCTCACGACGGTCGGCTACGGAAATATTGTGCCGGGCAGCATATCCGCCAACAGCCTCGCGACGGTCGAAGCGCTGGTCGGGCTGTTGGGA
>JBEKOZ010000521.1:0-4241 GCA_049521275.1 Bryobacteraceae bacterium
GACGGATTGCTCTGCTTTCCGTAAATGCGGCGGGTCTGCTCCGCCACCGGAGCCGGCATCGCGATCAGGGGTCCGACAGCATACGCTTCCTGATGAACGGTGAGATTGTAAAGCTGCGTTCCATTGGTGTGGGAGCTCGGAGTGCCTTCGATCGGCTCCAGGATGAGCGCCCGGAAATCGGAATTCCGGACGGATTCCCAGCAGGGGCGCGCCAGCGCGGAGGTGAGAGGAACGATCTCGAGATCGTAGGTACCCGGTTTCAGCCGGCGGGCGGAGTAATAGCCGTGCCGCGTCGAGGGGACTCCAGAGTACGCGGTGATCCAGGTGCCGGTTTCATCCCAGTAGCCCGGCCCGCCAATCCGCCGGCGGGCGGAATTCCTCCACAACTCCGCGATGTGCGGGAGGCGCCCTTCGTCCATCCAACGCTCTAACAGAGCGAGGTCGGCGGAGTCCAGAGCGTAAACAACCAAGGGGCCGTTGCCGGGTGCAGCCATGAGGAAGTCCCCAGTATCGCACGCTAATCTCCTGTTTCTGAAGATAGCGGTGGGGCGGACGCCCTCGTCCGCGCCGGACCCCCAGGTCCGGCTTTCGGAGCGCCCTCAAACGGAGGCCGACGCGGGCGTCGGCCGCGGTCCAGGGGGACCGCCCCACCCGGTTGGTTGTCTTACTGCGAACCCGCGGGTTCCTGAATTACCGTCTCGAGCTGGTGTGTCAGATCGATCCGAAGGGGCTCCCTCGCGACCGCCGGCATAACAACCCGGCACCACGCCGCGAGCGTTTCCGTCGTCCCGCACTCCCTCCAGGAGTTGCTGGCGCGCAGCGCCTCCAGCAGCAGTCCGTGATGCGCGGAACTGCTCTTTCCCGGCGAAGTGTGCATCTCCACTATGTCGATGCCCAATTCGTCCAGGCGAAGCGCCACCGCATCCGGTGAAACGGCGGTCCACTCGTGGTGCTCCAGCGTTTTTGACGCGCGCGATACCATGCTCGACGGCCGCGGCTCGGAGATCGCGATGGCGGCCACCATCGCGCCCTCGCCGGTGAAATTCGACGATACGAGAATACGCGCGGGCCGGGGCAGTCGGCGCGCGAAGGCCGCGAAACCGCCCGGCGCCTGGCGATACACACTCCACGGAAATAACCACAACGCCACCACGGCCGCGGCGATCGCCGCCCCTTTCCATTTCGAAAGCCAGACCACCAACTCGACCGCCAGCAGCAGCAGCGCCGGCAGTACGATAATCCAATGCCGCGGCTGACTCATCGCCCGAAGAACATAACTGACCGCGGCCGCCGAGAGTAGCATCGACGCTGCCGCCACCGCTGCCGGACGCCTTGCGGCCGAAGCAAGCACGATCCCCCCGGCCGCGAGCAGAAAGATTCCCCATCCCGCAAGACCCGGCAGCAGAAGGGCCGGCCAGAACAGCTGTGTGTTCACGCCTCCCAACACCCGCAGCGATTGGTGAAGAATGTTGGTCTCGAGGACGCACCATCCGCATAAGGCCGCCAGCACGGCCGCCGCGAAACCCAAGGCCGGAACGCGCGGAATCTGCTTCCACTTTCCGGCAACCGTCAGCGCGAGCACGGGCGCAAGCAGGAGGCACGCGCCCGTACCTTTCGTGAACATGGCGCAGGCCAGCCAGAGTCCCACCAAGGCGAGTCTTCCAGCCGACGGCCGGTTCACCACGCGCGCGCAGGCATCGGCGAGCAACACGCTCCACAGCAGACAAAGCGCGTCCGCCATCACCGTATCGACGCTCTGTTGAACCACCGGGGTCGCGAGCAGCAGCAGCGTCGCGCCCAGCGCCAGCCATGGTCGCCCGACGGTTCTCGCGAGGCGGTAGAACACCAGCGCCGCCAATGACGCGAGCGCAGCTTCGAGGCACAGCACCGACCATCGCGAGGGAGGAAGCATCAGCCACCACAGGGCTTCCGCGATGTTAAACCCCGGAGGCCAAAGTCCGACCGCCACTTTCGGATAATGCAAATAATACCGTTCCGCCCAGGCGATCGGATTGCCCCGGGGCATCGCCGCCATATAGTCGTACACCATCAGTCCGGATACGAAGTGCACCGATTCGTCGGGGTCTGCGTCGAATTCCGCGAGATACGCCCCTCCCGCGATCTGTAGCCCAAAAACAAGGCATACCGAGGCAACTGCCGCTACGGCCACCCAGCGGTCGCGCCGGCGCTCCACGCCCGCGAGGCCGGCCAAAAGACCCGCCGCGCATACCAGGTTGTAAGTCAGCAGGAGCGGGAAGCACAGCGCGGCAAAGGTTCTGGTGCGGCACTCGGCGATAAAAGCCAGCACGGAGGCCTGGAGCACCGCCACGGCGCCCAGATCCAGCGCCAACATTCCCCACCAGAGTGCTCCATGAAGCAGAGCAAGCATCACCAGAAGCAGTGCCAGCACCGAGAGCGCGGATGCGATGCGGTCGCGTACGCGGAAGTTCAGATCGCGGGAAAGGGTGTGATCGCGCAACAGCGCCGTCCACGGAACGGCGCGCTGGAACATGTCCGTATACATCATGGAAGACAATGTCCACCGCTTGTGGTGCGTTACCTGTATCTCTGGCGCGAGCAAAATGCGCCCGCCCGCGCGGTGCAGCCGCAGGCCCAGTTCCACGTCTTCAATTTGGGGCCCGTCGTACCTTTCGTCGAAGCCACCCAGTTCCTGAAATCGCTCCCGGCTGATCGCGCCGCATGCGGTCCAGAAGGTGCGCGCCTCGCGCTGGGAACGCTGATGCACGTGCGCGTGGAGCAGGTTCCGGAACTGGCTGGTTCTGTTCCGCGCCACGGGCCGGTTGTCGTAGGAACCGATCACCGCCTGCGGCGGCGCGTCGCCTTCGAAGGCCCTCGCCAGGCGCCCCAGAGTGTCCGGGTGAAGAGTGACGTCGGCATCGAAAAACGCAAGCTTGTCTCCCGCGGCCTCCCGCGCCGCCCGATTCCGCGCCGCCGCGCTCCCTTTCCGGACGTCGGAACGAACGAGTTTGGCCCCGTACTGCTCGGCAATGAGCAGGATGGCCCGGGCGTCCGGCGTCCCGTCATCGGAGACCAGCAGCTCATAGTCGTCGAAAGCGGACACACGGATGCTCTCTAAGCAGTGCGCTAGTAGCTCTGCCTGATCAAAGACTGGGACTATGATGGAAAATTGCGGCACCTTGGAAACGCCAATAGAAAACCATATCATGCATTGATCTTTCCTGCTCCAAGTGGCTGTAGACAATCTACAGCCACTTGCTGTAGAATATCTACAGCCTTATGCCCACGAAAGACCGCTACCAGAATCGTATCGAGCTGCTCCAGGGTACCCTGGACATGCTCATCCTCAAGACCCTGCAATGGGGCCCGCAGCATGGCTACGGCATCATTCAGGCGATTCGCGTCAGTTCGAGCGACGTGTTGCAGGTGGAAACCGGCTCGCTCTACCCGGCGCTGCACCGGCTCGAACGCCAGGGATGGCTTTCTTCGGAATGGAAGCAATCTGAGAGCAATCAGCGCGCGAAGTATTATCGGTTGACGCTGGCCGGCAAGAAGCAGCTCACCGCCGAGCACCAGCGCTGGACGCAACTCTCGAGCGCGATTGCCAGCATCATGAGCCCCGAAGGAGAACCGTTGTGACGCGCCGGCGTCGGGACCGCGAGCTTTCAGAAGAGGTGGAGGCGCACCTGCGCATGGCCATCCGCGATCGCATGGAGCGGGGCCAATCGCAGGAGGAAGCGAGGCGAGCGGCGCTGGCGGAGTTTGGAAACACAGTATTGGTGAAGGAGGTCACGCGAGATATGTGGGGATGGGCATCGGTCGAACGTCTGTTTCAGGATTTGCGCTACGGCGCGCGCATGCTGCGCAAGAATTTCGGATTCACGGTGGTGGTGGTGCTGACGCTGGCGCTCGGCATCGGAGCCAACACGGCCATTTACAGCGTCATCCATGCGGCGCTCGCGCCGTTGGCCATTCCCGACGCCGGCCGCGTAGTGATGGTATGGACCGAAAACGCCAAGCGCAACTGGCACCAGTTCCCGGCCTCCGCGCCCGATTATGCCGACTGGAAGGCGAGCGGCGTCTTTTCGAGCCTGGGTGCGATCTCCGATAGCGGCTTCAACCTGCGCCTGGCCGACCGGACGGACCGGATCAACGGACTGGAAGTCACTCCGGAATTCTTTGCGGCGCTCGCGGTTCAGCCCCACCTCGGACGGATGCTCCAGGCGGAGGACGCGCGGCCGGGGCATAGCGACGTTGCCATC
>JBEKOZ010000522.1:0-4240 GCA_049521275.1 Bryobacteraceae bacterium
GAGCGGAACTCCATCGAGTAATAGTTTGTTGTCCGAAACTCCCAGCAAAAATCCGCCTTCACCCGCTGTCGGCAGTCCTTGCTGCAGTTCTTTCCATGCAGTTTCAAACTGAGCCTCTGTGCGCTTATGCTCCGGCCCGTACATCCGCGCGTACTTGATCAGAATGTTCAGGCTGTGAACGAAGGCGCGAGCTGAGGCCGCGCGTTGTGCGTGAAATGTTGTAGCGTCGCTGATAACCAGCTCCTTGCCTTCTAAACCTTCAAGTAGAAAGACTAACTCCGGCAGGTAAGCCCCGCACATTACTGAGGTAATAGAAATGTCCGGTTCGATACGGTCGAAAAACCCCGTGCTGAGCTATTTGTTATGCGGGGTTTATGGCAAATGCCAGCCCCCGGAGAAGCGGGGACAGAATTGACATGTTCCGGCCGCGAGCGTTTCAACGAGACCGAATTGAGTCAACCACTGGCGTTCCGAGCCGCCAGAAGCGAGAATGGTTATCGGTATCCTAATTAATTGGAACTCTAGTGCCAGCTTTCGCCAATCGCCCAACCCGCGCCAAGAAAGTTACGGGCCTGCGCTACTGGATGTTTCAGGTCCTCAAAGAATGTGCCCATGTTGCCGCCGATTTCAGCGCGGACCCGGTTCACGACCTGCGCGTTGCCCTGCGCCGCTGCCGCTCCCTGGCTGACGGACTGATGGCGCTCGATTCCAACCCCGATTGGAAAGCCATGAAGAAGGAAAGCAGGCGTCTGTTTCGGCGTCTCGGCGATTTGCGGGATGTCCAGGTCATGATGGAATGGGTCGAGAAGCTCCACGCGGAGGTCATAGCACGTACCCCATCGCCCGCTATATCGGCGCCTGAGTCGGTTCTCGATCCGGTTGCCAATCCCGGCCTGGCCAACTCGAACGACCCCGCCGCCCAGGCTCTCCTCGAAATCCTGCGCCGCCGCGAAAAAGAACATCAGCACGAAGCCAAATCTGTCCTTGAAGAATTCGATCGCAGGCAATGGCGCGAATGGGCCAGGTCGCTTCCCGCCTGCGCCGCACGCATTCGTCCCGGCAGCCCGCTCTTCAAGCATCTGGCGCTGGAGCGCTGGACGGCAGCCCGCGAACTCCATAATCGCGCTCTGCGTAACCGTTCGCAGGTAGCATTTCATTCTCTCCGCATCGGTATCAAACGCTTTCGCTATATCGTGGAAAACTTTCTTCCCGCCGAGCACGCTGCTTGGAAAGACGGTCTGAAAGAAATACAGGACCTGCTCGGCGAGGTTCACGACCTCGATGTGCTCTGGTCCACAGCCGCCTCCTGTCAGGTTTTCCCCGATGAAAATTCGCGTAAGACCTGGCGCGAAATAATTCTTGCCCAGCGCGCCAAACGCGTCGCCGCTTATCGCGCCAAAATGCTCGGGCCCGATTCTCTCTGGCACCTATGGCGCGCCGCCTTGCCCCAGGGGAAGGAGATCTTAGTCCTCGCAACCCGCCGCATGAAGAGGTGGGCAAGCGGCCTCGATCCCGATTTTCCCCACTCTGAGCGCGTCGCCAGTCTCGCCCTTCAACTCTATGACGGCCTGCTTGCCTGGGGATGGCAACCCGCCGTGGATGCGGTTTCCGCCCGCTCCAGCATTATGGCTGCAGCTTTGCTGCACGATGTAGGCAAGTCGCAGGGCGAAAAGGGCCATCACAAAGTTTCCTCCGATCTGATTCGTGATCACGGAAATCCCCTGGGCTGGAAACTCGCGGATCTGCAACGCGCCGCCATCGTCGCTCGTTTTCACTGCGGGGCCTTGCCCACCCGCCGCCATAAATCACTGCGCGATCTACTCCCCAACGAGCAGAAGGCGGCTATCCAATTAGCGGCCATCCTGCGCCTCGCCAACTCGCTGGATTCCGGCCACAACGCCCACATCCGACGTATTCACATCGAAAATGAACACATCGGCAAAGCCGGCGAAGCCTTGGTCATCGCCGCCGAAGGTTATTCGCCCCTCGGACCCTCCGCGCAAACCATCGCCGCCGAACGCTACTTGCTGGAAACCGTTCTGCACCGGCCAATCTCAATAAAGCCGGAGCGTACCCATTCGCCTGGATCGCTTTTACGTCGGTAACTTCTCAGGCACTTCCGCACCCGCCTTCCAAGCCTGAGAATATCTTCTTAGCCCCGAATCCCACTCATGACCCACTCCCAACTGGTCGAAAAAGCCGTCCGCTGGCTGCGCAGCTACCGCTGCGGGGTCGTGCTCTCCGAGCAAGCCTGCGTTAGCGGTGAAATGCCAGACGCCATCGGCTGGAAGCTCGCCTGCCATTCCGTGCTGGTCGAGTGTAAGGTAACCCGCTCCGATTTTCTGGCCGACCGCGCCAAGCCATTCCGCCAAAAGCCAGAAAAAGGCGTCGGCTGCGAGCGCTTCTATCTGGTTCCCAACGGCCTCATAGGCACTGGAGAACTTCCGCCCGGCTGGGGACTGCTGGAGCTCCATCGCGGCCGAATCGAAACCATCTACTCTTCTGCCAAAAATCTTCGCACCGCCTCCGGCTTTCGCTGTGAAATGAATCTCCTGTTAGCCAGCCTGCGCCGCGTCGAAGTCCGTGTCGAGCCGCAAAGCATCACCGACTTCTTGAAGTGGAAAAATCGTATGGCCGAATACAACCGCGGATCCATGCCGGAGGGCCTCCCACCTGCGGAAGAGGAGCCGAACGAATTCCTTGAGCCCGACCTAACTTGTTGACCCTGCAAGGCTAACCTCCGAAGCAATCGTCGGGTACCTCGCCGGTATCACTCTAGTAACCCCGCTTTCAGGCCATTGTTCCCTTTCCGAGGGACATGTACTAATGGGTGTGATCCTTCCCCTCTAGTTAGCTCAATCTACAGCCTAATTTTTTAGAGAAAAGAGACCCATGAGACGGAGTTTTCTGCGCCCCGCTGTAGCGGCTACCATTTTCTTCATTTTAATGGCATGTTCTGCTATACCCGCAGCCGCCACCCCCCAGTCCGAGCCGCCCTCAGGTTGTCTCGGAGGGGCGGCCCTGAACGGCTGGTATGGCATTCTGATTTCCGGCAGTACAAACGGCGGCAGTGGCGAATATTATTCTGGCGCGATCAACTTCAACGGCGCCTGCAGTCTTTCCGGCGCAAACATAAACGGCGGAATCGGCACCGCCGTCACTAACACCAGCGTGACGGGAACCTACGGGCAGAATTCCGATGGCACCTATGACCTCACGCTGAACCTTGCCAATCAGACCTCACCGCTCACCTTCACCATCGGAGTTAGCTCTTCGGGAACCAAAGCGGTTGGCATCGAGAGTGATAACACCTCCTCCGCCACCATCGATATCGAGTCGCAGTTAACCACGCTTACCGGCGGCTACAGCACTTCAAGCCTCACAGGCACCTATTCCGTCTCCTGCTCTGGTTCTGGCGTCGATTTGAATTATGTCACCTTCGATGGAAACGGCAATCTTAACGGAGTAAATCCCTATGATAACGGGGGTGGCCAAGGCAACAATCCGTACAGTGGAACATATTCCGTCAACACTGACGGGACCTTCTCCGGCAGTCTCGCCGGCAGCTACAGCCAATACTCGTTCACCGGCGTAATCGACAACGGAGTTACAGAGATTCAATACACGTACAATCAATCCGGTAACGGAGAGGTTGTGGGCTGCTCTGGACGCCAGGCGCCTGCCGCCACTTTGATCGGCTATTACGGCATGGTGATTGGCGGAAAGGCCACCAACGGTGCCGGGGGAGAAGAAGATCTCTCCGGATCCGTCTACTTCGATGGGTCCAGTTCGTTGACCGTAACCAACCTTCAGGGTGGCATCAATTCGCAATACGGCAATACCACCGCGACCGGCACCTACGCCGCGAACAGCGATAACACCATCACCATCACCATGACGCTAGCCGGGCAAACTACGCCTCAAACTTTCATCGTAGGAGTGAGCGAGGGCGGCAACGAAGCAGTCGGCATCGAAACTGATGGATTGGCCCAAGCCACAATCGACCTGCAAAGCCAGTTGGTATCGAGCGGCAACACCTATAGCACCGCCAGCCTCAACGGGACTTACGCTACCACCTGTTCCGGCGCGGAAGTTGACTTGAACTACGTAACCTTCGATGGCCAGGGCAACCAAACAGGCGTCGATCCCTATAACAACGGCAGCTACGGCGACAACCCTTACATCGGCACTTATACGGTGAACTCTGATGGCACCTTCAGCGGAGGATTTTCGGGCGCTT
>JBEKOZ010000523.1:0-4869 GCA_049521275.1 Bryobacteraceae bacterium
GGGGCGGCGAGCAGGCCGCCACTGGCGGAGCAGTGAACATGCGCCTGGCGGAATCCCTGATACCTATCAACTTTTTGAGAGGGTTGGCTGGGGTAGCTCCCAACGGGTCGGCCAACCCTCCTCCACTTTTTGGGGGAAGCTCAATGCCACGCCGCGGTCTAGAAAAGCGTAAACCAGGACCTATTTGCTTTCTGATCTGTTAAACTGCACAAAAGCGTACGCCGTGCCACTTTCTGCAGAAGACAGGCTAGGTCCCCATGAAACCCTTACGCCCCGTAGCGCGGAGGGAGAGCGAGAGGGGTATCGCGCAAAAGGCCCAAAGCTCGATCGCGCGGTAACCACTAAGGTCTTTCCCGACCGCAACGGCGGTCTGGCTGCGTGGAGCCCAAGTGGGTGCGGAAACCGAATTTTGACCGCCTTGTGGATATTGGCTTCGTTGTGCGCCAGTCTATCCTGGGCCCAAAGTCCGGCAAATATCCGCGCACCGTTGGGCGTCTACGTCAAGGTCGACGTTCAGGATGCCATCGATGGCTATAATGGCCCTGCTTCGCAACTGCACTCCTACCTGCAAGGTCTTTACGCGAGTCTCTTAGCCGATCCGGCCATCTCTGGGTTGACGATAGGAGCGGACTGGGCCAAGCTTCAGCCGTCCGCCGGCACCAGTTCCAGTAGCTTCGACTGGACTGATCTGGACGACGCCTTCGACGCGGCGACTGTGGCTCACAAACCGGTTCAACTCATCATCACGCCGGGAACCGATATGCCGACGTGGCTGGTGAACGAAATCCCCTCCTGCGACCCGCTGTTTACGTCAGGGAGCGCTCCGGCCAATTGCGGCACGGTGACGTTTGTGGGATACCCGGAGGTGCAGCGCGCCGGCCAAACGATGTTTCCACTGCCGTGGAATACCGTCTATCAGGCTGCCTGGGACGCTTTCCTGATGCAGCTCAACGCCAGATACGGCTCCAATCCTGCATTTGTCGCCATCGCCATCGCGGGACCGGTGGGCGCGTCGGACGAGATGATCTTCCCGACCAGCGTCAATACGACTGCCGCGCAGCCTTCTGGCTTGGCAGTAGACGCCACGTGGGCCGCGCTGATTCAGCATTCTTTCCCATCCAACAGCGCGTATCAGAACACCGATCAAGTGTTCATCGACGCGTGGAAGCAAGCGATCGACGCGTACGAATCGATTTTCTCGGGCGTTACATTGTTCATAGGAGCGGACGCCGGCGACGACTTCCCCAATTTCAGCCAGACCGTCACGCCGCACAGCGACAACACGCTGTTCGCTGTGGATTGCTCGAACAGCCCTAAGACCGAGATCATGTCGTGCGAAGCGAAAACCGAAATCTTGTCGTATTTCGTGACGGTGACGGGTCTCAACGGTAAGGGAACCCAGGTGGGCGGAATGACTGCCTCTAGCGCCGTGACGATCGGCAATATTGGCGTCCAGGGCGTGAAGGTGCTCACAGCTCTATCGCCCGCGCCCTCGCCTCCGTTCATTGGCGGGGCAGAATTCGATTTTCCAGTTTCGGGCTCAAGCCTGGAGGGAGAGGGATGTTCCAATCCCAGCGGCAATTGCCCGGGCCTTTCGGTTGCGGAGGGCGCATACAACGTAATGGCCGTCTTTTTCACCGGTACTCCGGCTGCGGCATTCTACGGTGGAACGGTCGGCACCGCGCCCATTCAGTATCTCGAAGTTTCCTACCTGGATCTTCAATATGCGCTCTCGAATGCGTGTCCCGCAACTCCGAGCCCCACGCTCGGCTATATGTCGCTCCAGGATCTATACGCCCGCGCAAGCCGCGACATTTTCGCTATGGCGAACCAGGTAACGGCGCTACCCGCGTCAACCTGCTCGAAGACCGCGCCCCCGCCGGCCATCACTCTTGTCGCCAACGCGGAAGGCGCCAGCCCCACTATCGCCCCGAACACGTGGGTCGAGATCCAGGGATCGAATCTCGCGCAGCCAGGCGATACGCGCATCTGGCAAGGATCGGACTTCGTCGGCAACACCATGCCCACGAAACTAGACACCCTCAGCGCCACAGTAAATGGCAAACCGGCCTTTGTATACTACATCAGCCCTTTGCAGGTGAACATCCTGACTCCGCCCGATGCTCTCTCCGGTCCGGCCCAGGTGGAAGTGACCTACAACGGGGTTACCAGCGCCGCGTTCACCGCTCCGACGCAATCGCTCTCGCCTTCGTTTTTCGTTTTCAACGGCGGGCCATACGTAGCCGCAACGCACTTGAATGGGAGTTTGATCGGGCCGGCCACGCTGTATCCGGGCGCGAGCACTCCCGCCAAGCCTGGCGAGACCATCGTGCTTTACGCCAACGGATTTGGATCGACCAACGTACCCGTGCAAAGCGGATCCGTCAGCCAGTCCGGCACCCTGTCGCCGCTGCCGGTGATCAAGATCGGAGGGATAAGCGCAACGGTACAGTTTGCCGGCCTGAATGTCACCCCCGGCGAGTTTCAGTTCAACGTGATCATTCCGGCGTCGCTCGGCAATGGCGACCAAACAATCACGGCGACCTACGGCGGAGTATCCACGCAGTCCGGCGCGTTGATCACCATCCATAATTGAATGGGCCTGATCGCAGCGAATGCCCCGTAACTAAGATGAGGCGGATCGCGCTCATAGCGGACGGATGGTCGGGCATCCTTCCAGAAACAATGCTAATAAAGGAGCACCCCGGAATTTATGGACAGTTATCGCTCGAATAAAACCAAACGGCGAGGAAGCTGGCCGATAGTAGGGCCTTGGTAGAACGAGTGAGGCCGTCAACGGCGCCAGGCGGCGTTTGCGGAAGCTCTGCCGTGAGATCGATGATTTTCGCGGTAGAGTGTGATTACTGAACAGAACGGTATCGCCGAGCGTTCACTGGGTCCGTTCGTCCAGGCAGGGGCCTTCAGGCTCGGAACCGCGCTATGACTCCTCTTTTCGACACCAATTTGTCGCCGCCCTCCGAGGAACGGCTCGAAGAAGGTGCCGTGCTGTTGCGCGGCTTCGCGGCTGCGGAAGCGCCCGCTCTGGTTGACGAAGTGGCTCGGATCGCGCATACCGCACCGTTCCGCCACATGGTTACGCCCAGCGGTTACACCATGTCTGTCGCGATGACCAACTGCGGCCGTCTTGGGTGGGTTTCCGATCGCACTGGCTACCGCTACTCCCCCGTCGATCCCGAAACCGGGGCGTCGTGGCCCGCGATGCCCGCGGTATTCATCGACATAGCTGTGCGGGCCGCTGCCGAGGCCGGTTTCGCCAAATATGATCCCGACGCTTGCCTGATCAACCGCTACATCGCGGGCGCCAAACTCAGCCTCCATCAGGATCGTGACGAGAAGGATGCTTGGGCGCCGATCGTCTCCGTGGCGCTCGGCTTGCCTGCCGTATTCTCGCGGGGCGGCAAACGCCGTTCCGATCCGGTGCGCCGCCTGCATCTCGAAAGCGGTGACATCGTGGTGTGGGGCGGTCCCGCACGGTTCGTTTATCACGGCGTCGCGCCACTCAAGGACGGGCAGCACCCGCTGACGGGCTCCGCTCGATCAATCTTACATTCCGAAAAGTCTTTTGACACCCGTCCGCATCCGACCTGACGTGCCTTCTAGTGAGGAGGATAAAGACCGAGGGCCCGGCAGGCCTGAATCTGTTGGTCCTCTCTCACCGTTAAATCCTTGACCTTCTTATCAATCGTGTTCTGGTAGATTGCGCTGCAAGCGGCTCGGGTTTTAGCTCGATCTTCTGCGGCTTTGGCGTCCTCCGCTGCCTTGATCTTCGCTAAACTCGCGGCTTCTGCGGCCTCCTTCTGTTTCCGCTCCGCCGCCAGACCCTTACGGCGGGCTTCCTCGACATCTCGCCTAGCTTGAATGGCCTTGAGAGCATCCGTAAAATCGATTTCTGGGGCCTCATTGTGCGCGAGGAGGCTCGCTCCATACATAGCTGAGATCAGTGTGACCTTCAAAAGTTCGACCGTACAGCCTTTTGTGTCGTCAACAGGGAAACCACTAATCGTTTGTAAGTCATCAAACCGGTCTTCAGTCTGGTTAGACCATTGGCTTGGCTTTTTACTACAGAGTCCACCCACATCAAACTGGAGTTTCAAATGAATCGTCTTCATCTCTGTCCCACCCACTCGCCTAATTTCGTAGGCGATGCACCATGCTGCCGGACATGGGGCGAGCCAATGATCTAACCAGATCGGAGAACTTCCGGGATCGTGACTTCGTCGACTGCAAGCAAGATCCCGGTTACGAGGGCTCCTGCGAGAAAGAGTCGCTTCGTCATTTTCCAGCTTTCCATCCGAATTGAGGCGTATATGCCGTTGGCTTATGCGCTTCAACGTACCACCATGAAGGTTCCGAATGCAACGGCGCGCCCGCCATATTCAGCCGACCGATCTCAAGAGGAAAGCCATCGGCGCTGCCGTGGCGGAGTTCCGGCACGCGGCGGGATTCTCGCAAGAGCGACTGAGCGCGGACTGCCGATTCGAGCGGACCTATCTGAGTCGGGTCGAACGGGGAATCTTGAATCCGACTGCGATCCGCGTCTGGACAATCGCGGACGCGCTGAAGGTGCCGTTTCGTGAATTGGTTGGCCGCATGGAGACATGGGCGGTAGAGCGGGCTCGTCGGTAAATCGGCTTTGGTCGGCACGAGACAGGACCTAATCGAACGGGCACACGTCCCAGTGTTAGCCTCACATTTATGTCAACTGATCACATTCTCGCCCTGTTATTGAGCGAGAGAAACAAATTAACAAAGGCGATTGAGGCCCTTCAAGGTCCGACTAAGCGAAAGGGAAGGCCACCGGGCTCTGGTCGAAAGGCGGTACTGCCGTCTGTCGAACAGGACTCGAAG
>JBEKOZ010000524.1:0-4221 GCA_049521275.1 Bryobacteraceae bacterium
CGTTCGGGTAGGAAGGAACCTTATGACGCGAAGAGGTGAGCACCGGGGACGTTTCGGTTAATCCGTATCCGGCGATGCACTCGGCCGACGGGAACGCGGCTTCGACGCGCTCGACCAGCTCCGGCGAAGCGGCCGCGCCGCCGATCATCACGCGCCTCATGCTGGAGGTGTCCCACTTTTCGCGCTCGGGACAGTTGATCATGGCGTTGGCCATGGTCGGCACCAGGCACATGTCCGTGGCTTTATATTTCTGGATCAGATCCAGCACAAAAACCGGTTCGAAGCGGCGCACCATCACCTGCGGGATGCCCATGTAGGTCGATGCCTGCGGGCGGCCCCAGCCATTGGCGTGAAACATCGGAATGGTGTGCAGGTCGACCATGCTCTCGGTGTCCTTCATGATGGTCGCCACGTCGAGCGCGTGCAGATAAAGGGTGCGGTGCGCGAGCGTCACGCCCTTCGGCGTTCCGGTGCTGCCGCTGGTGTAGAACAGCTCGGCGACGGCCATTTCGTCGTAGCTGAAAACATCGGCGCGCTCGGGATGCCCGGCGTCGAGGATCTCTTCATAAGACAGGTCGGCGCCCGGCCCGGCACCATCGAGACCAACCCATTTCTCAACCGCGGGGCAGCCCTTTTTCAGCTTCTCCACCAGCGGCGCGAAATCGTTTTCGAACAGCAGCATGCGCGCGCCGGAGTGGCAGAGGATGGAGGTCAGCTCCAGCTCCGACAGGCGGACGTTCAGCGGCATCACGATCCCGCGCGCCTGCACCACGCCGTAATAGCCTTCAATCAACTGATGCGTATTGAAGCTCAGGTACGCGACGCGGTCGCCTGGGGCGACTCCGAATTTCGGAAGGCCGGTCGCGAGCTTCTCCGCACGCTCGCCAAACTGCGCGTACGTGAAGGAGCGGTCGCCCGAAACGATTCCTGTCTTCGAGCCGAAGACGTCAATGGCGCGATGCAAACAACGCAGAGGAGTGAGTGGAACAAACATGGTTCAAAGAGGCGCAAGCCGATTTTACGCGGACACTCGATTGTACCCGAATGCGCCGGCGCAGGGAGAACGCTAATCTCCTGTTTCGTGGGGCGGACGCCCTCGTCGGCGCCGGACCCCCCTGGTCCGGCTCGGCCTGCTGCGTGCGAGTCATAGGCCGACGCGGGCGTCGGCCGCGGTCCAGGGGGACCGCCCCACCTCGGAAACAGAACGCTAATGATGCTCGATCTGGGCGGCCGTCATTCGGTCGGCGTGGGCGCCTTCCTTGTCGCCGAGATTTGACTTGGCTCGCGCCCGGGCCAGGTACATGTAAGGTGAGTCGGGCCGCTCGGCAATCGCCTTGTCGTAGTCGGAAATGGCTTTTTGATGATCGCCCTGGCTGTCCAGAATCTGCCCGCGCTCATAATACGCTTCCACCGTTGGTTCAACCGAGATCGCCTTGTCGAGCCGTTCGAGCGCGTGCCGCAGGTCGTTCCGCTCAATATAGATCATGGCGATTCCATTGTGCGCCGCCGCAAGCATGGGATTCAGATTCGTGGCCGCCTGATAATCGGCGAGGGCCGCGTCCGGTTCGCCGAGGATGCGCTGCGCGTTGCCACGCTCCAGGTACGCATTGGGAAGCTGCCCATAAATCGCGAGCGCCCGAGTGAAGTGATCCACGGCATCCGGATAACTGCCGGGCCTCATCATCTTCATTCCTTCCTTAAACTCCTTGTCGGCCCGCTGCGGCGCGTTCGCAATGAAGAGATACGTCCCCGTGCCCGCGCCCACAACCAGAATGACGGATGCGGTGATCGAGATCAGCCGGCGCTGACGCCGCCGCAGCGCGACGGCCCGCGCCGACTCTGGCGGGCGATTGCCGGCGGGGGGCGGCTTTAGCGTGTTCCAGAAACGACTGAACGCGGATTCAGGCATGGTCAGCGTTTTATTATAACAGCGGTCTGAATTCGATTCGAATGTTCAAAGAGCTTGGTGAAAAGCGAATCTTACAGCCGCGCGATTCGCCTCTGCACCAACAGGAAATACAGGCCCAGCATCGCGGTCATCACGCCCACCACGGACATGGTGAAGGGAGCCGAGTAAATGGGGATCAGCCGCCCGACGATCAGCATGCCGAAGGGCATGCCTCCGCGGAACGCGACGTTATAAACGCTCATCACCCGGCCGCGCATGCTGTCCTCGGTGATCGCCTGCACCAGGGAAGTGATGGAGGTAAAGACTGTAATCATGGCGGCGCCGGCGAAAAAGATCATGATGCAGGACAGGATCACGTTTGTGGACCGAGCGAACACGAAAGTCGCCGCACCCAGCGCGATCAGCATCAGCAGCGCGGTGCGACCCAGGTTTTTCGTTTTGGCCATCCCCGCCACCATCAGCGCGCCGCAAATGGCTCCGATGCCCGAGCAGCACAGCAGTTCCGTGAAGGTTTTCGAACTGCCGCACAGCACTTCCTTGGCAAACACCGGCAGGAAGGTGATCAGCGGAATCGCCATCATGGTCATGAGGAAGGACAGGACGATCAGCGGCTTCATGCCTTCCTGTGTGCGAATGAAGGCGATGCCTTTTTTCATGCTCACGAGCATCGACTCGCTTGATTTGGCGGGCGTGAAGCCGGCGTTGATCATGTACAGCGAAACGATGACGGCAATGAAGGAGATTCCGTTCAATCCGAAGCACCAGGCCGCGCCGAACGCCGTGAGCGTGATGCCGCCCAGAGCCGGGCCGATGACGCGCCCAGAGTTGAACTGGATGGAATTCAGCGCGATCGCGTTGGGCAGATTCTCCTTCGGCACCAGAGAAGGAATCAGCGCGGAGTACGCGGGTCCGCCGAAGCTTTGCGCGGAGCCGACGATGAACGATAGCACCAGAATGTGCCAGACCTTTTCGACATTCAGAAAAGTGAGCGCCGCGAGCGTCAGCGCCGTGGTCATCTGCACGTACTGCGAACCCAGCAGCATCTTGCGGCGGTCGCGGCGGTCGGCCATCACGCCGCCCAGCAGCGAAAAAAGCACGATGGGGATCTGGCCGAGAAATCCGTCCAGGCCGAGATAGAAAGGATTGTCCTTAGAGAGCGTGTAGACCATCCATTGCTGCGCCACCATCTGCATCCAGGTGCCGATGGTGGAGGTGCAGGCTCCGATCCACATCAGCCGGAAGTCGCGATATTGAAATGCCTTGAAGACGCGCTGGAGCAAGGGGGGTCTGCTTACGGTAGCGGCTTTTCCCGCTGGATCAGGTGCACGAAGTTGCCGTCGCAATCGGTGAAAAATACCAGGCGGTTGCCTTGGTTCACATAGGGCTGGCCGGTGAAGTTCACTCCCTGCGCCTGAAGCGCCCGGTGAGCCGCGTCGAAATCGGTGACGGCGATGGCCAGGTGCCGGATCCCTTCGTCGCGCATTTTCTGCGCGGCGCGCGCCCCCTCCGACGGAATGATTTCGAGCATCGAGCCATCTTGAGCGCGTACAAAGTAATTGCCGTCGTACTCAAAGTTGATGCGGAATCCCAGGTGATCGACATACCACTGCGCCAGCTTCGCGGGACTGGGCGAAGCAATGGCGGTGTGCTCTAATCCAAGGAACATATTTTTCCAGTCTATCGTGTCTCATCCGCTCCCGATGGTCGCGGCTCCGAAACGTTGCGAATTCCACAAAGATATTTATAGAGCCGCGACCAGCGGGAGCGGTTCGGTCGCTAGTACACCTCAAAACAAAAGACGTGGTTCCCGCTGGTTGGTGAGAGCGCATATTCGCCCGGCTCGAGCGTTTCTGACGCCTCCAGCTTATAAAGGCCCCGGTCGAGCTTGGTCACGGAGAGGCGCAGCGCCTTGTTGCCGTACTTCTTCGACCCTCCCGAAACCTTCACTTCGCGATGGCCGCTCTTCACGTCCATGCGGTAAAGCTCCACCGAATCCGGCTTGATCTGATCGCTGTCGAGGATGAAAATCGGCTCGGCCAGCGGCGTGCGCGCGGGCGAGCTGGCGCCCGGGAAGGTATAGACGGGGTCGTTCTTCTTGCCTTCCTGGCTCGCCTCGCCGGTCTCGGTGGGAATCAGATTGTCGGCATGAACGATGTAGATCACATCTTTTTTCGGCGGCCGCGGACCGGTATACGTCTGAGCCCACGCCAAACCGCAAAGGAGCAGGACCATCGAGCGCTTCCACATTTGATTACAGTCTAGGAGATTCTGGGGTAAAAAAGTCGCGCAGAGACGCAGAGGTCGCAGAGAAA
>JBEKOZ010000525.1:0-4218 GCA_049521275.1 Bryobacteraceae bacterium
GACCCTGAAAGCGGAGAAGGCGCCTGCCGTAGGCAATTTAAAAACAAAGGAAGAAGTCTCGAAGGCTCTCAAGGATTCCTTCGCCTATTGCGCCGCGGTCCTCGAAACTCTGGACGACCAGAAGGTTCTCTCCACGCCCCAGACGAGCACGGCTTTTCTGCACATCGCCGTGCACAATAACGAAATCTACGGCAACATCGTCGGCTATCTCCGCTCCAGCGGAATCGTCCCCCCCTCCACCGCCGCCCGCGCCCAGACCAAAGAGTAGTCCCCAGACCAACTGATGCCAGGCCTTCGTAGCGCGCGCCCCCAGGCGTGCCGCGTCGCCACTCGTGGCGAGGCCCGGTCCGCGCCCCCGCTTTCCCCCCATGATATTCTCCAAATAGCATGAAGCCCCGCCACGCTTTCATCGCGTTCGCCCTCGCCATCATTTCGCTCCAAGCCCAACCCCCCGAAGTCCGCGCGATCTTCGAAAAATCCTGCTACGCCTGCCACGGAGAGAAACTCCAGTCGGCCAGTCTTCGTCTCGACACCAAGCCCCAAAAAGCGATCGTCCCCGGCGACTCCGCCGCCAGCGCGCTCTATCAACGCGTCACCGCCAAGGACGATCAGACCCGCATGCCGATGGGCGGCAAGCCCCTCGATCCCGCGCAAATCGCCATCATTAAAAGCTGGATCGACCAGGGCGCCGCATGGCCCGAAGCCGTCACTCAAACCACGACCAAGCACTGGGCCTTCATCCCGCCAGTCCGCGCCGCAGTGCCAACGGTCAAAAATTCCGCGGGCGTCCGCAATCCAGTCGACAATTTCATCCTCGCGAAACTCGACGCCGAAAAACTTCAGCCGTCTCCCGAAGCCAGCCGAGCCACCCTCCTCCGCCGTCTCAGCCTCGACCTAATCGGCCTCCCGCCCACGCCTGAAGAAATCGACGCCTTCTTAAACGACCCGAGCCCCACCGCCTACGAGAAGCAGGTCGACCGCCTGCTCCAGTCTCCGCACTATGGCGAGAAGTGGGCCCGCACCTGGCTCGACGCCGCCCGCTACGCCGATTCCGACGGCTTCGAAAAGGACAAGCAGCGCTCCGTCTGGTTCTATCGCGACTGGGTCATCAACGCCCTCAATCGCGACCTGCCCTACAACCAGTTCATCATCGATCAGATCGCCGGCGACCTGCTGCCGCACGCCACCCAGGATCAGATCGTCGCCACCGGTTTCCTGCGCAATTCCATGGTGAACGAGGAAGGCGGCATCGATCCCGAACAGTTCCGCATGGAAGCCATGTTCGATCGCATGGAGGCCATCGGCAAGGGCATTTTGGGCGTCACCATCCAGTGCGCGCAATGCCACAACCATAAGTTCGATCCCATCAAGCAGGAAGATTACTACCGCATGTTCGCGTTCCTCAACAGCACGCATGAATCGAACATCGCGGTGTACACGCCGGCCGAGCAGATGCGCCGCGCCGATATCTTCCGCCAGATTCGCGAACTCGAAGGCACCCTCCAGCATCACACGCCCGGATGGGAGGACCGCATGGCCAGGTGGGAAAGCGAGGTCAGCGCCAACCAGCCGCAGTGGACCGTCATCACTCCCGAAATCGACGCGCTCTCAGACGGCGGCCAGCGCTATTTTTTGCAAAAGGATGGCTCCTTTCTCGCCGCCGGGTACGCCCCCACCAAGATCTCCGTCAAGTTCACCACGAAAACGGAGATGCAAAACATCACCGCCTTCCGCCTGGAAGTGTTGAACGACCCGAACCTCCCTCTAAACGGCCCCGGCCGCAACATTCAAGGCACCTTCGCGTTAACCGAATTCGAAGTAGAGGAAGCCCCCGCGACCTGCGCAACCTCCGCCGCCGCCCCATCCTCTGCCGCAAGCCCATCCGCAGTCACTGAACCGCCATGCGTAAGCATGCGGACCAAAGTCAAATTCTCCAAAGCCACCGCCGATTACAACCAGCCCGAAAAAGATCTCGAACCCATCTTCGACGACAAAAGCTCCCGCCATCGCGTCACCGGTCCCATCGAATTCGCCATCGACGGCAAGGACGAAACCGCGTGGGGCATCGACGCCGGCCCCGGCCGACGCAATCAGCCGCGCAATGCTGTTTTTTTAGCCGACAAGCCCATCTCGAATCCGGGCGGAACAGTGCTGGTCATTCGCGTCAGGCAAAATCATGGCGGATGGAATAGCGACGATAACCAGAACAACAATATCGGCCGCCTGCGTCTCTCCATCACCTCGACCCCCGGCGCGTCCGCCGATCCGCTGCCCGCCCGCGTCCGCACCATTCTCGCCATCCCGCGCGATCGCCGCACGCCGGAGCAGAAGCAGACAGTCTTCAGCTACTGGCGCACGACCGTCCAAGAATGGCACGACGCCAACGAGAAGATCGAAGCCCTCTGGGCGCAGTACCCAGAAGGCTCCGCGCAGCTAGTCATGCGCGATCGCACCGACCCGCGTGAAACCCACCTGCTCACCCGCGGAGACTTCCTGAAACCCGCCAGGCTGGTCACCCCCGGTGTCCCCGATTTCCTCAATCCGCTTCCGCCCGACGCCGAGCCCACGCGCCTCACCTTCGCCAAATGGCTGGTCGATCCCAAGACCCCCACCACCGCGCGTTCCATCGTCAACCGCATCTGGCAGGCGTATTTCGGAACCGGCATCGTCTCGACCGCTGAAAACTTCGGCACCCAATGCGAGCCGCCTTCGCACCCCGAACTCCTCGACTGGCTGGCCGTCGACTTCATGGAAAACGGCTGGAGCCTCAAGAAACTTCAGCGCCTCATCGTGACCAGTGCCACTTATCGGCAGTCGTCAACGATCACGCCCGAAGCCTACGCCCGCGATCCTTATAATGTGTGGCTCGCTCGCGGCCCGCGCTTCCGTGTCGACGCCGAAATCGTCCGCGATATCGAACTCGAAGCCAGCGGCTTGCTGAACCCCAAGGTCGGAGGCCCCAGCGTCTATCCGCCCGCGCCCGATTTTCTGTTCCAGCCGCCCGTCAGCTACGGCCCCAAGCTCTGGTTCGAAGAGAAGGGCGAGAATCGCTACCGCCGTGCGCTCTACACCTTCCGCTACCGCTCGGTTCCCTATCCAATGTTGCAGACCTTCGACGCGCCCAACGGCGATTCCTCCTGCGTCCGCCGTTCCCGCTCCAACACGCCTTTGCAGGCGCTGACCACGTTGAATGAGCCGCTCTCGCTAGAAGCCGCGCGCGCCCTGGCCCTAAAAACCCTCCGCGAAGGCGGCGACACGGACGCCGATCGCCTGGCCTACGCCTTCCGCCGCTGTGTAGCCCGCAACCCCACCGACGCCGAGCGAATCGAACTCCTGGGTTTCTTAGAAAAACAAACCACCCGTCTCCGCGACGGCTGGATCGACACCTGGTCCCTAACCGGAGAGCCCCCCAAACTCCCCTCCGGCACGACCCCAGTCCAACTAGGCGCCTGGACCGCATTATCTCGAATCCTGCTCAACCTAGATGAAACCATCACCAAGGACTAACCCATGAACTCCCGTGGCGTGAGCTTTAGCTTGCAGCGGCGGCTTCAGCCGCCGAATGAACCGACCGACCGCACCCGCCGCTGGTTCTTCAACCAATGCGGAGTAGGCCTGGGCGCGATGGCGCTAGGCAACCTGTTAGCCGAAGCCGGCTTGGCGTCCACCGACCCCCTAGCACCCAAACAACCCCAATTCCCCGCCAAAGCCAAGCGCGTAATCTTCCTCTTCATGGCCGGAGCCCCGAGCCATCTCGACATGTTCGACTACAAACCGCAGCTAGCGAAATTCAGCGGCACCCTCCCTCCCGCCGACCTCTTGAAAGGCTACCGCGCCGCCTTCATCAACCCGAATTCCAAGCTGCTCGGCCCGAAATTCAGCTTCGCGAAATACGGCAATAGCGGCGCCGAACTGTCGGAGCTGCTCCCTCACCTCGCGACCATCGTCGACGACATCGCCATCGTCAAATCCATGACCACGGACGCCTTCAATCACGCGCCCGGCCAGTTGCTCATGAATACCGGCACCATGCAGTTCGGCCGGCCCAGCATGGGTTCCTGGGTGACTTACGGTCTAGGCAGCGAATCGCACGATCTGCCCGCCTTTATCGTTTTCAGCTCCGGCAAGAAAGGTCCCAGCGGAGGCAATTCGTGCTGGGGCAGCGGCTTTTTGCCGACGGTTTATCAGGGCGTCCAGTTTCGCGGCAGCGGCGACCCG